>DVMG01000037.1 GCA_018715105.1 Candidatus Ventricola intestinavium | reverse complement strand
TCAAAAACTTTCTGTCCAGCTCCTTCATCGGATCACCCTCCTGCCCCATCCTATGCGGAGCCTGGAAAGGATGATCGGGGAACCGGAAAGGGGCCTGCACATCCCCTTTGTTTAAAGGCGCGGGAAGAATCTTCCCGCGTCCGTATTCCCTCTTCTATTTTTTCGGCCTTTTCCTCAGCCTGGCCACAAAGAACCCCTCGTAAAGCTCGTCCGGGCAGACGCACATCGTGCCGGGGATCGTCACCGGCAGGAGCGGTACGCCAGCAAAAGCCTCCGTCTCGATGGGTATCACATCCACGCTTCCTTTTTTCAGCGCAGGAAGGAGGATCTCTTCATTCTCCGCGCTGAGAATGGAGCAGGTCGAGTAGACCATTTCGCACCCGGGTTTCAGCAGCCGGATCGCCTTGTCAAGCAGTGTCCGCTGCAGGTGTACCGTCCGCGCCAGATATTCCGGTGAGAAACGCCCTCGCGATTCCCGGCTTACCGTTCCGCTTCCGCTGCACGGCGCATCCAGCAGCACGCGGTCAAAGGCAAACAGATCGTCCAGCTGCCGGGCATCCCTATGCATCACCGTGACACGCGAAGCCCCCTGCCGGATCACGTTGTAGCGGAGCCGTTCCACTCGGGCGCCGTTCCGTTCGCAGGCGGTAATCAAAGCCCGGTCGCCCGTCAGCGCGGCGATCTGCGTGGTCTTTCCGCCAGGCGCAGCGGCCATATCCAGCACATTCTCTCCCGGCTGTGCGCCGAGCACGAGCGGCGGAATCATGGAGGAAAGGCTCTGCACATAGATATCCCCGCGCGCATACATGTCAAGCTGCATAAGAGCATCCTCGCGTGCATGGAGCACGACGAGGGCGTCCTCATACCAGGCGACGGGCTGCGTCGTGATTCCCGACCGGTCCAGCGCTTCCCGCACGGCCGCCTGCTCTGCCCGGATGCGGTTGACGCGCAGCGTTGTCCTGCGCGGCGTGTCAAAGCCCGCCAGAATGCGCCGGACATCCGCCGGGGCATACTGCCGGGTCAGCAAGGTGGAAAGAAACGCCGGAATTTCCATTGCCGTGTGCCTCCTGGAAAGGAACCTGATTTCATGCCTGTGCCTTCATGATAGCATGCGCAGCCGGGAAAAGCAAGCGCAAAGAGACATGGCACAAAACGGCATGGCCCCTTTCCAGGAGCCATGCCGCCCGATCTGTGTTCTTTTTCACCGGAAAGCCCCGGATGCATCCCATCTGCAAATCAGGGCGCCTGTTCCGCCATTTGCTCCACCGTCTCTCTGAGCAGATCCTCGCTGATGGTTCCGATTTTTCGCCCAAGCAGCTCGCCATCCGCAGCAATAAACAACGTGGTGGGCATGGAGCGGATGGCATAGGCCGTGGCGGCTTCGCCGTCTGAATCAAAATAGAAGGGAAACGTGTACTCCCCCTCCGCAATCATTTCACGCGCCGCTTCCTCCGTATCGTTGCCAAAGGCATTGAGATTCACCATGAGGAAATGCACGTCCTCGCCATACGTCTGGTAGCACTCGTCAAAATACGGCATTTCAATCTTGCATGGACCGCACCAGCTCGCAAAGAAATTGACAACCACCGGCTTGCCGCGAAAATCGCTGAGCCTGACGGCATTCCCCGCTTCGTCATACATCGTGAAATCCGGCGCCATGTTTTTCTGCACAGGGCCGGCAACCTCGCTTTGCGCCGGAGCCTGTGTCGCCTGCGTTTGCAAAGGAGCCACGGTCACCGATACCGCTTCCTGCGAAGCAGGCGTCTTTTCAACTTCCGTCGGTTCCGGAACCGGGGAAGACGACTGCCGCTCCATCTGCTCCGTCAGGCGCGGATACATCGCCGCTGCGCCCGCGATAACCAGAACAAACACCGCCAGCAGCACAAGCAGGCGCCTTCCGGATCCGCCGGGAGCCTTTTTTTCGCTCATTCTCATTCCTCCTCAAGCCAGCAGGGCCGAAAGCCGTGTCAGCCAGCCCGTCATCATCAAAATGCCCACCACGATCAAAAATACACCGCAAACCCGGTTAATGACCGTGTAGTGCCGCTTAATCCACGCGAACGTCCCCTTGAGCTGATCGATGAGCAACGCGCAGAGCACAAACGGCACCGCCAGCCCCAGGGAGTAACACAAGAGCAGGATCACCCCGTGCATCACCTGCCCCTGGGTAGCGGCCAGCATCATGGCCGATCCCAAAAACGGGCCCGTGCAGGGCGACCAGCCAACGGCAAACACGATGCCCAGAAGCACGCAGGAAAGATAGCCCTTTGCCTGCACGGCTGTGCCCGGCTTCCATGTGCGCGAAAGCAGCTCCATGCGCAGAAATCCCGCATAGTGCAGCCCAAATACGATGATCACCAGGCCGCAGATCCCGTTGACAATCCGCTGATAACGCACGAGCATGCTGCCCAGCGTGGCGGCAAAGATCCCCAGCAGCACAAACAACAGGGTAAACCCCAGCACAAAGCAAAGCGCGCGAAGCAGCGTGCGTCCCTGCCTGTGTTCTTCCTCTCCGCCGGTGAAGTAAAGCACATACACCGGAATCATCGGCAGGACGCAGGGAGAAATAAATGTAATCAGCCCCTCCACCAGCGTGGTCAGGCATTCCAGAATCGACACGGTACCTTCCAAGGATACTCCTCCTGTTTTTTCATATTCTGTCCTCCTGTCCCGGCACCGGAAATCTTCCTTCCCGGCCTCCATTCCGGACGGACACCGCCTCAGCCCAGGGCGACGTCAAGCATCATCATCAGAGCAAAGCCCAGGGCAAAGCCGATTGTGCCGATATTGGAATGACTGCCTGCAGCCGATTCGGGAATCAGTTCCTCCACGACCACATACAGCATGGCCCCGGCCGCAAAAGAGAGCATGATGGGCAGCACGGGAGCCAGCATGGGAGCAAACAGCACCGTGACCGCCGCCGCAATCGGCTCTACGACGCCGGAAAGCGCGCCATAAACAAACGCCCTGTGTTTTGTCATCCCCTGAGCCCGCAACGGCATGGAGATAATCGCTCCCTCCGGAAAATTCTGGATCGCTATGCCCAGGGCCAGCGTCAGCGCACCGGCCAGCGTGATCGCCCCCTCGCCTGTATACAGGCCGGCAAGCATCACCCCCACGGCCATCCCTTCCGGCACGTTGTGCAGCGTGACGGCCAGCACCATCATCGTGGATCTGCCAAGCGCGCAGCGCAGACCCTCCGGCTCTTCGCAGTCCGCATGCAGATGGGGCACCAGATGGTCAAGCAGCAGCAAAAACGCCATGCCAAGCAGCAGGCCCACAACGGCGGGGGCAAAGGCCAGCCTTCCCAGATCCGCACTTTGATTCATGGCCGGAATCAGAAGCGACCAGACGGAGGCCGCCACCATCACCCCCGATGCAAAGCCCACAAGCGCTTTATGCACCAGCGGGCTCAGCCCGTTTTTCATCCCATATACGCAGGCCGCGCCCAACGTTGTGCCGATAAAGGGGATCACAATGCCCAGCACAATCCAAGGCTCCATGCTCAATCCCTCCCGTGCCGGTCATTCCACCCGCTTGAAATCCGCTGCCCCATGTTTGCAGATAGGGCACACAAAGTCCGCCGGAAGCTCCTCTCCTTCATAGACATAGCCGCACACCTGGCAGACATACCGCCCGCCGGATGCCGGCTCCTTGGGCTCTTCCGCGATATAGGTCGGCGCATTTCGGGGGCTTTTGCCCCGAATCACTTCGTGGTAGTAGCGGTACGTCATGGGGACCTCTTCAGACAGCGCCTCGGCCGCCACGACTTCCCCGAGAAAAACCGTATGCGTGCTGGTTTCCATCGTTCCAATCACACGGCAGACCGCATACCCGCACCCTGCCGCCACCACCGGCACACCGTCCACCCATTTAACCAGGCCTTCCTGCAAATCCTCAAACTTATTGACATCACGGCTGGACGAAAAGCCGAACCGGCCGATGAGGGAGGGATCGGATTGCTCGCTGAGGACTGTAAAGGCAAATTTTCCGCTCCTTGCGATGCACTGGTTGGTAAAGTTATCATGATTGACACTCACGCAGACCGTCGCCGGAGAGGCCGTGATCTGTGTATTGCTGTTGGTGATGCATCCTGCGGCACGGCCGCCTTCATAGCTGGTGGTGATGTACACCCCATAGGACATACTGCGAAAAAACTGGTTGTCCATCTCGTTCTCCCTTTCAATTCATATTGCTTGTTTGATCCTCAGGAAGGCCGGACGCTTCCCTCTCCCTGCAGATTGACGGCGATACCTCCCGCGCGCAGCGGCTGCAAAGCGCCTCGACATTCAGGCTCATTGAAACCACCTTCAGGCCCAGCTCGTTTTCCAGCCGTTCCCGAATCCACGGCACGCGCAGATCCTCCAAGCTTCCGCAGCGCGGGCAGTGAATATGCTCATGGGCTTCCACCACACGGTCAAACCGGTCCGGCTCTCCCGCGATCCGCACACGGCGCACCTGTCCATCCCGTACCATCAGCCCCAGATTGCGATAGACCGTCGCCCGGGCAAGGCCCGGCATCTGTACGCGCGCCGTCTCAAAGATCTCATCGGCGGTCATATGCCGCGGACTCTCCATGATCACCTGAAAGATCTGAGCTCGTTGTCTTGTCATAAATCCCTTTCAAAATTCAGATTGATTCTTAATCTTGTTTTTCATTATACGGATGGTCTGTTCCGATGTCAAGTCTCTATTTTTTCTTCCGTGTCTTTCCGTTTCCTCAATTTTTTGAAAAAAAGGGTTGCATTTCTTTCCGTTTCATGGTATACTATTCTACGTTCTGAAACGAGTGCATATACGGGGCATTAGCACAGTTGGTAGAACGAGTTGTTCGT
>DVMG01000009.1 GCA_018715105.1 Candidatus Ventricola intestinavium | reverse complement strand
TACCTATAATCAGTTAATATCATAGAGGGAAAGCCGGAAATTTAACCTTTACATAGGTTGACTTTTAAAAAATGGACATGATATAATCCATGTAAACCTATTTAAAGGTAAAATTGATTCATTTGAGGTGTCCTATGCACGCCTGTACATTCATCGGCAACCACGATTGTCCCGCTTCCGTCATGCGCAGCCTGCCGGATACGCTCACCTCCCTGATCAGCAGGGGCATGGTGGATCTGTTTTATGTCGGCAATCACGGCCAGTTTGACCTGGCTGCGGCCCGCGCGCTGGGGCTGGCCAAAAAGCGGTATCCGCAGATCAAGGTCTTCTGCGTGCCCGCCTTTCTGCCCAAGAAAAAGGAGCTTCTTGCCTATTCGGACTGCGATGGGGTGATCCTTCCGGATTTTATCACCAGGGTTTCCCCGATTCTGGCCATCCCCAGCCGCAACCGGTGGATGATTGACCGCTCAGCCTGTGTCGTCACCTACATCATGCGGCCGGAAGGGAACGCCCTGCAATATGCCCTGGAAGCGCGCGCAAAGGGCAAGGCGATCCTGGATCTGGGCCCCTATCGCTACTGGGAAGAGCTCTGATCCCGCGCCCGCCCCGGCGCAGGAAACCGGAACGGACAAAAGAAACGGAGCGCCGCCTTTTCCTAGGCGGCAACTCCGTTCCTTCCTGTCCGCCTCCTTGACGGGCGGCCTATTTGCGAAACGCCAGCAGCGCGCCCTTCCCGGCCGGGCGCAGGCTCTCCTCCGCCACGCGCAGGCGGCGCGCGGTCTGCCAGCGCGTTTCCCCGCTGGCCGGCCACACGAGCACAAAGCCGTGTTCCTGCCGGGCCGGCGGCCTTTTTTCCACATCGGTGATCCCCGTGAGCCTGCGGATGCCGTGGTGCATGGTCCTCAGCCCGATCACGCAGCGCACCTCGGCCCGGTCGCTCGTCGTCGGCCCGGCGCTGGATTCGATGGCATAGGCCTGCGCGATCACCCCCTCCGCGGCTTCCACCGGGAAGGTCATGGTAAACGGCTCCCGGCTGCGCACCGCATAGGGGATGTCGGAATCCACGGGCAGATACATCAGCGTCACGCCCATCACGCCCTCGGCATCCAGCCTCCGTCCGGAGGGAGAAACCCCGGTGACCGTCGGCTGCACAAACGTGGCCAGCACGGTGTCAATCGGCGGCGCGTCTTTGGGCAGGGATACCTGAACGCGCGTGCTCTCGCGCACGTCGGCCGCTTCCTCAAAGGTGTGCACGTCAAAGCTTTCGCGCACGGGCTCCAGCTCCAGGCCGGTCAGGCTGTACAGGTCTTCCAGCAGCACCGCGTCGCGCTGTTTGCATACGCTCAGCCGCACGCGCACTTCGGCCTCCACGCGCAGGGTGCGCCGCTTGTCGGTGCTCACGGAGTCCGCCATCACATCCATCACCTCGGCCACGGCCTGGGGCTGGGCTCCGTCGGGCAGTTCCGCCTCCATGCTCAGCTCAAAGGGCAGTTCATGGGTCGTCACAACCAGGGGATTGCCCGCCTCCTGCGGCCGGTGGAGCACGCGCACCTCAATGGTGCCCAGCACCCCCACGCGCCCCGCGCCGCCGGTGAAATCGTTCACCGCCGCCGTGCCCGTGGCGCTGAGCACATCGCCCACCTCCAGCTTGGAGGGCAGGTCAAACTCCTCGCGAACCAGCGTCTTGTCCTCTCCCAGATCCTCATGACAGCAGAAGGTGACGGTCTGCGTCCGCGTCTGCAGGCCGCCGATGCTCTCCTCCGTCTCAAAGGCGCCGGACTCCTCCGCGCCGAGCATGCCGGGGATGCCCACGGCGGCGGGCTCGGCGCGGACCAGCGATGCGCCGGTGATCAGTTCCGTCTCCACGGTTTCAAACGCCTCGGTCTGGATGCCCAGCAGCGCGCGCAGCGTCATGCGCCCGCTCGCGGCCGATCCCTCCGTCTCCTGCACGGACGCGCCCACGCTCAGGCGCATCGAGGGGGTGACGTTTTCAAGGCTCAGCCGGTGCTCAAAATCACACGTCGTCTCCAGCGCACGCACCCGGGTCAGATCTCCCTGCGTGTAGAGCACCTGGAAGCACACCCGGCCGCGCACGGTGCCCTCTCCCATGCCCGCCTGCACGTTTTCAAGATGGGCCTGTGCCTGCACGCTCAAGACGGTCACCGCATCGCGCATGCTTCCGGGCAGCGTCGCCTCCCCTTCAATGGCCACCTGCTCCTCATCCGTGGCCACAAGCCTTTCAAAGCGCAGCGTCTCGCGCGCCAGCTTCAATTCCACGCGCCATCCCTCCCTGCAATACATTGCTCAAGGGATCGTATGTCCTTCCTGTATGGAATATTCGGCCTTTTCCGAATCCGGAAGCATAAAAAGCGGGCGCATCCGCGCCCGCAGACCGCCCGCATGAAACGTTCCACTCTGCAAAATGGAATCAAAGGAATCAAAGGAAACGGACGGCTTACGCCTTCTTTCTTCCCGACAGCACCGCGGCGACAATGCCGCAGCAGATGATCAGGCCGCCGGCGACAAAGCCCGGCGTGATCGCCTCGCCCAGCAAAAGAACGCCCAGCACCGAGGAAACCAGCGGCTGCAAGGGGTAAAACATCGAGCAGAAGCTCGCGTCCATCCGTGAGAGGCTGAGATTCCAGAGCGTGTGCGCCGCCGCCGTGCCCATCAGCCCCATGTATAAGACAGCCGCCAGCCCCGGCGCGGTCAGCGTGCAGGGGCTGCTTTGCAGCTCAACGGCCGCCCAGAGGCCCGTAAACGGCAATGCGCAGATCATCGCCATCATCGCCACCTGCATGGGGTCGTATTTGCCGCTGACCCGCCTTATGATGATGGAGGCGCTGGACCAGAGAAACACGCTGCCCAGCATCAGCGCCGCCCCCGCCGGATCCACCGTGCCATCCACCCCCACAATCAGCACCACGCCGGCCATGGAAACAGCCACGCACAGGACCTTGGCCGCCGTGATCTTTTCCTTTAAAAAGACCGCGGCCAGGATGGGGATAAAAATGGGGTTCATGGCGCCCAGCAGCGAGGAGACCGAGCCGCTGAGCCGGTCAATCCCCAGCATCTGCAGGCAGAAGCTGGCAAAATACCCCACCACGCCGATGGCCAGCACCGTTTTAAAATCTTCGCGCTGAAGCGGTTTCATCACGCCGCGCAGCTTGAGCAGCAAAAACAGCGCGGGAATCGAGACCAGATAACGCATGGCCAGCAGGGTGACGGGCGGGATGGTGCGAAGCGCTACCTTGGAGACAATGTACAGGCTGCCCCAGAGCAGGAATGTGCTGAAGAGCGGAATCAGGTTTTTTCGGTCATTCATCGCTTTCCTCTTTCCGCCGCAATGCGGCATGTGCGCGCAGGATCGTATACGCAGGATATTATAGGACGTTTTCCCCCGATTGTACAGAGGGGAAAAACGGGGGAGAGGAGGGCGGCCTGCCGTCTTTTTGCAAGCTGCTTCAATTTCCTCCTCATCTTCCCTCTTTAGCGCGCTGGGTTGCAATTTTGTTAGGTATAAAATGCATGTGATGAAAATAATTCATGCTTATGATGAGGCAAAATGATGATAAATCCCTTGTCCCCGGCATGGAATTGAGGTATAATACACCGTATCAGCCACGGGGTCCCCAAAAAGCCCTGCGCTGATAGAAAAGATCAGGGCCTGACCCGCCCTGAAAACAGGGGGAAACCATCATGAAAAAAGTACTTGTGATCGCGCTGGCTCTCGCCATGATGATGACCGCGTGCCTGGCCTTTGCCGAGGAAGCCGTGAAAGTCGGCGTCATTGGCCCGCTGACGGGCGCCAATGCGCAGTATGGCCTGGCTGTGCAGCGCGGCGCGCAGATTGCCGCGGAAGAGATCAACGCGCAGGGCGGCCTCCAGCTGGAAATCCTGGCGGAGGATGACCAGGCGGACGGCGAGCTGGCCGTCAACGCTTACAATAAGCTGCTGGACGACGGCGTCAATGTCCTGCTGGCAACCGTGACATCCGGTTCCTGCATCGCCGTGTCCGATATCGCGTATGAGGAACGCGTGTTCATGCTCACGCCGTCCGGCTCCGCCGACGTGATCACAGAGGGCAAGGATAACGTCTATCGCGTGTGCTTCAAGGATTCCGCTCAGGGCACCGCTTCCGCGCAGTATATTGCGGATCACGGTCTGGCCACCAAGATCGGCATCATCTACAACAACGCACTGGATTACTCCATGGGCATCTATCAGTCCTTTGTCGCCAAGGCCAATGAGCTCGGCCTGGAGATCGTGGCGGAGTCCGCTTTCTCCGATGATACAAACGCCGATTTCTCCGTGCAGATTTCCCAGATGCAGGAGGCGGGCGCCGAGCTGGTCTTCCTGCCGATCTATTACACGCCGGCTTCCATGATCCTGCAGCAGGCCAACGCGGTTGACTATGCGCCGATCTTCTTCGGAGTGGATGGCATGGACGGCATCCTGGGTGTGGAAGGCTTTGACACGAGCCTGGCCGAGGGCGTCATGCTGCTGACCCCGTTCTCCGCTGACGCGCAGGATGAGCTGACGAAGAACTTTGTCACCACCTACATGGATCTGTACGGCGAGACGCCCAACCAGTTTGCCGCCGATGCCTATGACGGTGTCTATGCGCTGGCTGCCGCCATGCAGGCCGCAGGCGTCACCGCCGAGACATCGCCTGAGGATGCCTGCGAGATGATGATCGCCGCCATGCAGACCGTGGAAATCACCGGCCTGACCGGCACCATGCACTGGGATGCCACCGGTGAGGTGGATAAGACGCCGACCGCCGTCGTCATTCAGGATGGCGTGTACGTCGGAGCCAATTGATCGCGGATGTCATCAAGCAACTCCCCGGCTTTAAGCAGATCGCTGGGCCGGGGAGCCTTTCTTTGACTTGCGCGGCACATCCTGAAGGTAATCAACAGCAGCCCGGCCCCGTTGCCGGTTGATGTTGATTGCTTTCGCATTTTCGCCGTCCCCCTGAGATTTACGGAAGGGAGAGCTAAGGGAACATGATTCAGTTCCTCTCATATCTGGTCAACGGCATCAGCCTGGGCAGCGTGTATGCCATCATCGCGCTTGGGTATTCCATGGTGTACGGCATCGCCAAAATGCTCAACTTTGCCCATGGCGATGTCATCATGATCGGCGCGTTCGTCTCGTTCAGCGCCACGCAGTATTGGGGATTGTCCCCGCTCGTCTCCGTGCTGGTTTCGGTGATCGTGTGCACCGTGCTGGGCATCACCATCGAGCGCCTGGCCTATAAACCCCTGCGTCAGGCTTCTTCTCTGGCCGTTCTGATCACGGCCATCGGCATGAGCTACCTGCTGCAGAATATCGCGCTGCTGATCTGGGGCGCCAACCCCAAGAGTTTTGCGAGCGTGGTTTCAATCGGCACGCTGTCCCTGTTTGGCGGGCAGCTGCGCATCACCGGCGAAACGCTGGTAACGGTTCTGGCCAACATCGTCATCATGGTCGCGCTCACCCTGTTCACCGGCCGGACCAAGATGGGCAAGGCCATGCGCGCCGTTTCCGAGGATAAGGGCGCTGCCGAACTGATGGGAATCAACGTCAACGCGACCATCTCGCTCACGTTCGCCATTGGTTCGGGCCTGGCGGCCATTGCGGGCGTGCTGCTTTGCTCCTCCTACCCGGTGCTCATGCCCACAACGGGCGCGATGCCCGGCATCAAGGCGTTTACGGCCGCCGTTTTCGGCGGCATCGGCTCCATTCCGGGCGCGCTGGTGGGCGGCATTCTGCTGGGGGTCATCGAGATTCTGGGCAAAGCCTATGTCTCCACCGAGCTGGGCGATGCGCTTGTCTTTGCCGTGCTGATCGTCGTGCTTCTTGTCAAGCCGACCGGCCTGCTCGGCAAGAAGGTGAATGAGAAGGTGTGAGGTGCCGCACATGAAGCACATGAAAAAGATCAACAAAACGTTTGCCAGCAACCTGATCACATACGGCATGGTTGTCGCCGCATTCCTGCTGTGCCAGCTTGCGCAATCCGGCACGTTGGAGTGGTTTAAGATGAGCCGCTCGCTCAGGGGCCAGCTGGTGCCCATCTGTGTCTATATCGTGATGGCCGTCTCGCTCAACCTCACGGTCGGCATTTCCGGCGAGCTGAGCCTGGGCCATGCGGGGTTTATGAGCGTGGGGGCTTTCTCCGGCATCCTTGCCAGCCAGTTGATCGCCGCCGCTTTTCCGGAGGCATCGCTGGAGCTTCCCCGCCTGCTGGCGGCCCTGATCACCGGCGGCCTGGTCGCGGGCCTTGCGGGCGTCCTCATTGGCATCCCGGTGCTGCGCTTGCGGGGGGATTACCTGGCCATCGTCACCCTCGCCTTCGGAGAGATTATCCGCAATCTGCTCAACTGTGTCTATTTCTCCATCGATGGCTCGTCCTTCCATGCGGGTTTTCTCAACCCTTCTCTGCCGGGCAAGCTGCTGATCAACGGCCCCATGGGCGCCACGGGCGTTGAAAAGCTGGCCTCGTTTGAGGCGGGCTTTGTGCTGGTGATCTTCACGCTGATCGTGGTGCTGAATCTGGTGAACAGCCGCTCCGGCCGCGCCATCATGGCCATTCGGGATAACCGCATCGCGGCCGAGTCCGTCGGGATTCCCGTCACGAAATACAGGATGATGGCTTTTGTCACATCCGCCGTGCTGGCGGGCATGGCGGGCGCGCTTTACGGGCTGAATTATTCCACGGTGCAGGCCGCCAAGTTCAAGTTTGATACCTCCATCCTGATCCTGGTGTTCGTCGTGCTGGGCGGCATCGGCAACATCCGCGGCTCCATCATTGCCGCCGCGCTTTTGACCGTGCTGCCTGAAGTGCTGCGCAGCTTTGGTGAATATCGGATGCTGATCTACGCCATTGTGCTGATTCTGGTCATGCTGGCCACCAACAACCCCGCATTCAAAGCGGCGCTGGGCCGCATCCTTCCCCATGCGCGCCGCGAGAATTCCTTAAAGGAGGCTGACAAAGCATGACGCAGAAGAAAAAGTCCGCCACCAAGATGGTTCCCGCGCCCAGCCACGGCATCATTCCGGAGCGGGATCTCCATGTCGCGCCCGTCCTGGAGGCCCGCCATCTGGGCATTGAGTTCGGCGGCCTGCATGCCGTGGAGGATTTCAACCTCATCATCGGCAAAACGGAAATCGCGGGCCTGATCGGCCCCAACGGCGCGGGCAAGACCACCGTGTTTAACCTGTTGACCAAGGTATACCAGCCCACGATGGGCACCATCCTTCTCAACGGACGCGACACCGCGGGCATGAATACCATGCAGGCCAACCGGCTCGGCATCGCCCGCACGTTTCAAAATATCCGCCTGTTCGGCAACATGACGGTGGAGGACAATGTGCGCATCGGCCTTCACAACCAGATCCGTTACGGCATGTTCTCCGGCATTTTCCGCCTGCCCGCATTCTGGCAGGGCGAAAAAAAGCAGCATGAGCGCGCGCTTGAGTTGCTGAGCATCTTTGACATGCAGGATCTGGCCTCCCATCAGGCCGGCTCTCTTCCATACGGCGCGCAGCGCCGGCTTGAAATCGTCCGCGCACTGGCGACCCATCCGTCTCTCCTCCTGCTGGATGAGCCGGCTGCCGGCATGAACCCGCATGAAACCGAAGAGCTCATGGAAAACGTCATCAAGATCCGGGATCAATTCCAGATCGCTATCCTGCTCATTGAGCATGACATGAATCTGGTCATGGGCATCTGCGAGGGCATCTGCGTGCTCAATTACGGCAAGATCATCGCCAAGGGCACAGCCAGCGAAATCCAGCAAAATCCCGTCGTCATCGAGGCCTATCTGGGCAAGAGGAAGGAGAACTGACCTGTGAGCATGCTGAAAATTGAGGATCTGCACGTCTATTACGGCAGCATCCATGCCATCAAGGGCGTCTCCTTTGAGGTGAATGAGCGCGAGATCGTCACGCTGATCGGCGCCAACGGCGCGGGCAAATCCACCACGCTGAACACGGTAGCCGGGCTTCTGCGTCCGCGCAGCGGCTCTGTGAGCTTTGAAGGCAAGGCCATCACCGGCATGCCCGCCAACAAGGTTGTCTCTCTGGGGATGGCGCTGTGCCCGGAAGGACGGCGCGTCTTCCAGCAGATGAGCGTGCGCGAGAATCTGGAAATGGGCGGTTTTTCGCGCCCGGCCTCGGAAATCGCGGCGTCGCTTGACGATGTCTTCACCCGCTTTCCGCGCCTGAAGGAGCGGCATAAACAGATTGCCGGCACGCTCTCCGGCGGTGAGCAGCAGATGCTGGCCATGGGACGCGCGCTGATGAGCAAGCCGCGCCTGCTGATGCTCGATGAGCCTTCCATGGGGCTGGCGCCCCTGCTGGTCGAGCAGATTTTTGACATCATCGGAGAGCTCAACCGCTCCGGCACCACCATCCTTCTGGTGGAGCAGAATGCGCAGATGGCGTTGTCCATCGCCCATCGCGCCTATGTGCTGGAAACCGGCAAAATCGTCAAGCAGGGCGAGGCGCAGGCCCTGATGCATGATGACGATGTGCGCAGAGCCTATCTGGGCTAATCCGCCACGAGAAAAATACATCCCCGCCAGCCGCTGAAAAGCCGCGCTGGCGGGGTTTGTATAAGCCGCGTTCATCCGTAAGAACGGTGGGAGCGGCTCCGATCATCCGCTCAAATGATCCAGTGGGCGGAGAAACACTCCGGCCCGGTGCATGCCGTTTGGGCCGCGCTCACGCCTAGCGGATCTCCACGGTGAACGCGCGGCTGCGGTCTTCTTCGGTCGGCGTGTATGCATCGGCATCGAAATAAGCGTCTCCCTCCACATAGACGGGGATGAACGTCAGTGAGGAAACGGGCCGGGTCAGCGTATAGGTGGCAAAATAGCGAACCGTGCCCTCCTCCGGGCTGGCCTCCAGGCTGGAGCCGCTGAGCTCGGCCTGCCCCTGTGGAGCCTGCACGATGAATTCCCAATGCCCCGCGCCGGAGGAGAAGGACTCTGCCGCGCAGGGCTGTCCCTCTTTGCTGCGCACATGGAAGGCGACATCAGCGCGTGCAAATGTCGCAAAAAGGGAATCCACCGTGCAGAAGGAATCCCCCAAATCAAACGTCTGCGGTGCGGAGAGCACGGCGACATCCGGCGTCTGCGTGGTGAAAGATACGCGCATCTCCTCCACCCGCTCAAACATGCCGGAGGCCAGGAGGCGCTCGTCAAGAGGCGCTGCGTCCCATTCCTCCTGCGTCATGCCGCCGGGCACGGGGAGGAGAGAAGCAAAGTAGAAGAGACTTCCATCCTCCGGAAGGAGGATCTTTTGCTCCCGCAGGCTTTCCGCGGCAATGGCGGCATAGTCTTCCAGGGTGGCTTCCCAGCTGCCGTCCTCCGTCATCACGCCGTACTGCTCCATGGAGCACGTTTCCACGGGGGAAAGCGGACGCAGAACCTCCAGGGTCAGCGTCCAGGTGACGGGAGCATCCGCCACGCCGTAGGGAAGGGCGCTGCCCTCCCGGCCAAGCAGGGCGGCATCAAAATTGAAATGCCCCTCCGAATCGCCCTCGCCGCCCTCAAGGGGCATCCAGATCCCGTCGCAGGCGTCCATGCCTATGCTGGAAGCAGCCATGCTGTGATTCTCTGCGGCAATCTGGAAGCCGTGAACCTGCGTGCCCAGCACCTGCCCCTCGCTCTGCGCGCGCAGGCGCGGATAGAGAAACACAGGCGTTGTGCCGTCCGCGCAGCGAATATCCAGCGCCAGAGACAGGGAGGAACCGTCAAACACCGCGTCATTCACTGTGACGGAGGCATACTCGCCGGCCACGTGCTCGTCGATTTCCTGAATGTGCTGGAGATAGGTTTCATTCTCGGCCTGTTCCTCATGAAAGGCGAGCACGCCAAAGCGCACGGCGGCATAGGCCGTGGCGGCCAGCAGCAGGGCCGTCAGGGCGAAGACGAGCGACAGGGACAGCTTGCTGCGCCCACGCGGATACGCTTCCCCGCGCGCCTGGCGGAGAATGTCCATGCGCATCTGCTCCGTCACATGCAGTCCGGAGAGCCGGGCGTCGATCGCCTGGCGGAGACTGTTTTCCTCACGCATCGAAAACCCACCTTTCCAGATGCTCCCGCAGTTTGTCTTGCGCTTTTTTAAGCCGGCGGTAAAAGCCGGACGGTGTCAGGCGAAGCACACGGGCGCATTGCGCCGCGCTCATGTCCTGATAATAA
>DVMG01000008.1 GCA_018715105.1 Candidatus Ventricola intestinavium | reverse complement strand
AAAACGAATCAGAAGGCCGAAAAACGGTTTTTGCACGGGGCGGAGGGCAATCTGCGCCGGCAGGCTGTGAATTTACCGGAAGCTTTCAATTTAGGAGGAAAAAAAGATGGGCAAAGTCATAGGCATCGATCTTGGCACAACAAACAGCTGCGTCGCCGTGATGGAAAACGGCGAGCCGGTGGTGATCCCCAATTCGGAGGGCGGGCGCACGACGCCCTCGGTCGTGGGGTTTGCCAAAAATGGAGAGCGCATCGTGGGCGAGGCCGCACGCCGCCAGCAGGCGGTCAATGCCGGGCGCACCGTGCTCTCCATCAAACGGGAGATGGGCAGCGACACGCGGGTGAAGATCGATGGAAAAGCCTATACTCCGCAGGAAATCTCCGCGATCATCCTGCAAAAGCTTCGCCGGGATGCAGAGGCCTATCTCGGCGAGCCCGTGACACAGGCGGTGATCACCGTGCCGGCTTATTTCACCGACAGCCAGCGCCAGGCCACCAAGGATGCCGGCCGCATCGCGGGTTTGGAGGTGCTGCGCATCATCAACGAGCCCACCGCAGCGGCGTTTGCCTATGGGCTTGACCATGGGCAGAGCCAGAAGATCCTGGTTTACGATTTGGGCGGCGGCACATTCGACGTATCCCTGATTGAGATTGGGGACGGCGTGATCGAGGTGCTCGCCACAAGCGGCGATAACCATCTGGGCGGCGACGATTTTGATTCCCGGCTCACCGATTACCTGGTGGCCGAGTTTAAGCGCACGGAAAAGGTCGATCTCACGCGCGATCCGGCGGCTATGCTCCGCGTGCGGGAGGCTGCGGAAAAGGCCAAGCGCGAACTGTCCAGCCAGCTGAGCACGCAGGTGATGCTGCCTTTCCTGATCCAGGATAAGGATGGACCGCATCACATGGATCTCTCCGTGACGCGCGCTCAGTTCGAGGGAATGACGCACGACCTGGTGGAGCGCACGGCGGGCCCTGTTTCCCAGGTGATGGCGGATGCGGCGCTTTCCATGGGGCAGCTTTCGCAGGTCCTCCTGGTGGGCGGCAGCACGCGTATGCCCGCTGTGCAGGAGATGGTGAAAAAGCTGACCGGCAAGACCCCCAGCAAAACCATGAATCCGGATGAGTGTGTGGCGCTGGGCGCGGCGCTTCAGGGCGGCAAACTGATGGCGCCCTCCGCGGGCACGGGCATGACGGTCTCTTCCCCCGCGCAGGACATCATCCTCATGGATGTGACCCCGCTGTCCCTTTCCATTGAGACGGTGGGCGGCGTGGCCACCAAGATCATCGACCGCAACACCACCATCCCCACCCGGCACAGCCAGATTTTCACAACCGCGGCGCCCTTTCAGACGGCGGTGGACATTAAGGTGTTGCAGGGGGAAAGGCAGTTTGCCCGGGACAACAAGCTGCTGGGCAACTTCAGGCTCAAGGGTATCCGGCGCGCGATGGCGGGCGTGCCGCAGATCGAGGTGACATTCGCCATCGATGCCAACGGCATTGTGACCGTGTCGGCCAAGGATCTGGGCACGGGCAATTCGCAGGAGATCACCATCTCCTCCACCACCAACATGAGCGAAGAGGAAATCCGCCGCGCTACCGAAGAAGCGCGAAAATACGAAGCCTGGGATAAAGAACGCAAGCAGGCGCTTGACGCGCGCAACGAGGGCGAACGCCTGATCTATGAGACCGAACAGGCGCTGGGGAAGGACAAGCAGCTGGATCATGCGGCGAAAAAGCGGATTAAGGAGGATATCTCCGCGCTGCGCAAGGCGGTCAACAAAACGAAGCCCGAGGAAATCACTCCCGAACAGGCTGCAGAGATCCGGCGCCTGGCCGATGCGCTCAAAGAGAGCGCCAAGGCGATAAACGTTCAAAGCGCGGGCGAATAAGCCGCCGCACGGCGGAAAGGACGATGGAAAACACGGCAGAAAGCACGACGGAAAGATCCGGGCCTCCCCGGCCCGGGAATGGATAAAAGACCGGGAGGAACAGAGAAACGCCGCTCCCCGCCAGGGTTTGGGGGAAAGCGGCGTTTGTCATCTCTCTCAGTAGAGCAGGCTTGAAGCGATGTAGGGAAGGACGGCCGTTACCAGCAGCGCGACGCAGGCCACCATGGCAACGATGCGGGCCATCTTCTTTTTGCGCTTTTCGCGTGCGCTCGGACCATTTTTTGAAGCCATTGGACTCAACCTCCAGTCTCAATTGGGATTGGCTTTATTATAGCACAAACGGCTGAATCCGCATAGGGGAAACAGACAGGAAATTTTGAGGCGCGGGAGGAAAACGAAACCCGCCGTGCAAAATGCCTTGACAGGAGGCCGGATCGTGCATATAATGGCTTTACAGGCATGGATCGGAAGAGTATCCCGTTTCAGCTTCCATCAGAGAGGGCGCGTCACCGGCTGAAAGCGCGCCCGGGCGGCAGCGGGAGAAGTGCATCCGGGAGCTCCGGGGCTGACTGCCGTCTGGCACAGGCTTCGGCATGGGCGCCGTGTTAAGGCGAGAGGAGAGGGGCGCTCTGCGCCCAATCAGAGTGGAACCGCGGCTTCGCCGTCTCTGAAAGGGACGGCGGGGCCTTTTTCTGTGTCCCGGCTGACAGGCGGCTTCGATGGGATTTTGTGCGGCGCGGA
>DVMG01000036.1 GCA_018715105.1 Candidatus Ventricola intestinavium | reverse complement strand
CTATGCGGCATGGCTGGAAGCGGTGTTTTCCGCAAACGAATAGATCCCTTACCAATATCGGACAGGAAGCGAGAGTATGAACAATTTTATCTTTCAAAACGCTACAAAAGTTTTTTTCGGGAGGGGCTGCGTGAAAGAATACCTCACCTGCCTGGTCAAGCCCTTTGGCACGGTGCTGCTGGCCTACGGAGGAGGATCCATCAAGCGCAACGGCATTTATGACGAGGTGACCGGCATCCTTCGCGGGGCAGGGAAGCGCATCGTGGAATTCTCCGGCATCATGGCCAATCCCACCTACCAAAAGGTGCAGGAGGGAGCAAAGCTTGCCAGGGAGAGCGGCGCGGATATGATCCTGGGCATCGGGGGTGGTTCGGTGATGGACTGCTGCAAAGCCGTCTCTCTGGCCGCCCGCTATGACGGCGACATCTGGAATGACTTCTGGGCGAAACCGGGCGTGATCGACGTGGAACCGCTGCCGCTGGGCGTGATCGTCACCGTGGCAGGCACGGGCAGCGAATGCAACGGCGGCGCGGTCATCACGCATGAGGAAAAGAAGATCAAGACCGGGCGCGATTACCCCCCGGCTCAACCCACGCTTTGCCCTGATGGATCCCACCTATACATTCAGCGTGCCTGTCCGGCAGATGGTCTCCGGTGGTTTTGACATCCTGAGCCATATCATGGAAACCTACTTCAGCGAGCCGGACGAGGACAACGTTTCCGATGATCTCATGGAGGCGCTGATGAAGAGCGTCATCCGCAACCTGCGCGCCGCCATCCGCGATCCGCGGGATTATACCGCGCGCTCCAACCTGATGTGGGATGCCACCATGGCGGAGAACCGCATCATCAAGATGGGCAAAAAGGGCGATTTTCAGTGCCACAACATGGAGCATCAGCTCGGCGCATATACCGACTGCAACCACGGCTGCGGGCTGGCGGTGCTGCACCCGGTCTACTACCGCCACATTTACAAAGAGGGCCTGACCAAGTTCGTGCGCTTTGCCGAGAACGTCTGGGGCATCCCGCGCCGCGGACGCACCGATGAGGAACTGGCGCTGGCCGGTATCGATGCGCTTTCGGAATTCATCAAGGAGGTTGGCCTGCCGTCCACGCTTCAGAAGCTGGGATTGACCGATCGGGCGATGCTCAAACCCATTGCCGATTCCTGCGGCATTTCCGCAGGAAGCTACCGGCCCATGACCCGCGAGGAGATCCTCGATATCTTCAACGAATGCTTTGCATGAAAGGAGTTTTTGACATGAAAGGACGTTTCAACATGAAAAAATGGATTGCGCTGCTTACGGGACTGAGCCTGATCATGACTCTCGCCGTTTTTGCAGGAACCGGCATGGCGGAGGAAGAGACCGCCGGCGAAACAGCCGCGCCTTTGAGCGACACGCTGGTCGTATACTTCTCTGCCACCGGCAACACCGAGACGGCCGCAAACCTTATCGCCGAGGCAACCGGGGCGGATGTGTTTGTGCTGGAGCCGGCCGTGCCGTATACCGACGCCGACCTGAATTGGACGGATGAAAACAGCCGGGTCGTCCATGAGCACGACAACCCCGATAACCGCCATGTGGAACTGACCGCCGACACGGTCGAAAATTGGCAGCAGTACGACACCGTGTTTATCGGGTATCCCATCTGGTGGGGTATCGCTGCGTGGCCGGTGGACACCTTTGTGGAAGCCAACGACTTTACCGGAAAAACCGTGATCCCCTTCTGCACGTCGGCCAGCTCCGGCTTCGGCGAGAGCGGCACACTGCTGGCCGAGCTGGCCGGGACCGGCGATTGGCTCGAAGGGCATCGTTTCTCCTCCCGCGTCACGGCGGAGGATGTGCAGGCATGGCTGGACGAGCTTTCGCTGTAAATGCCCGGGTCAAAGGAAGGTAAGAGAAAACAGACGGGTCTTTCGCGCCGTGCGCGCGAAGGGCCCGCCTTCAGGCGATGCGGGGGAAGGCCGGATGGATGTAAAAACCCACGGGTTTTTACTGCCCAACCAATGGAAACTTCCCTCAAGACATGGATGGGATTATAATAAAGCCGTAAGGAGATGAACATCCATGAACGCAAGAACGCTTGGAAAGGATCTGTCCGTTTCCTCCGTAGGTCTGGGATGCATGGGATTCTCGCATGCTTATGGCGCGCCGATGCAGGAGAAGGAAGCCGTCCGCAGGCTGCGCGAGGCGGTGGAGATGGGTTACACGTTCTTTGATACGGCGGAAGTCTATGGCACGCAGGAGGATCCGCATGCCAATGAGCGCCTGGCGGGCGAGGCGCTGGCCCCTGTGCGCAAAGACGTGGTCATCGCCACCAAGTTCGGCCTGCGGTTTGACTTTGAAAGCGGCCGGGTGCCTTTTCCGCTGATTCCCGATTCGCGGCCATCGTCCATCCGGCGCGCGGTGGAAGGATCCCTCCGGCGGCTGAAGACGGATCACATTGATCTGTATTTCCAGCACCGCATGGATCCCCGCATCCCTCCGGAGGAAGTGGCAGAGGTGATGGCCGCCCTCATCCGGGAGGGCAAGATCACCCATTGGGGAATCTCACAGGCGGATGAATCCTCCCTGCGCCGCGCCCATGCCATATGCCCGGTAACGGCGGTGCAGAACCGCTATTCCATGATGGCCCGGCGCAGTGAGGCGCTGTTTCCCGTGCTGGAGGAGCTGTGCATCGGGCTGGTTGCCTTTTCTCCCATGGCCAACGGGTTTCTGACCGGCCGCTATGGCAAAGAGACGCGCTTCGATCCGCAAGATGATTACCGCGCCGTCATGCCTCAGTTTGCCGACGGCGCCGATGAGAAAAACCGGGAGCTGCTGGTGCTTCTCAGCCGCATGGCGCGAGAGAAAAAGGCCACCGAGGCGCAGATCTCCCTGGCATGGATGTTGTGCAAGCGGCCGTGGATCGTGCCGATCCCCGGCACGAGAAAGGAAGAACGAATGCGGGAAAACGCCGGCGCATCCGGCGTGCTGCTCACGCCGGACGAGGTTCGGGCGCTGGATGATGCGTTGGCCGGCATGCAGATGTCCACGGTATTTGGGGAAGAGCCCGAAATGCAGGAGCGGTCTCCCGCCTAAAAGGCTGTCTGTTTTCCGGACGCGGCTCCTGATCGTTGCATCTTTCGTACCGTTCGTTTTCGTATACACCGTATCTTCCATATAACAGAGAACAGGAGGCATGAACGATGGAATCTGTAACTTTGAACAACGGCGTCAGGATGCCCATGGCGGGCATCGGCACATTCCTGTTCACCCCGGATGAGGCGGAATCCTCCGTCCTCAGCGCCCTTGCGTGCGGGTATCGCCTGATCGACACGGCTAACGCCTATGTCAACGAAAAGGCCGTCGGCCGCGCCATGCGCCGGTCCGGCCTCAAGCGTGAAGACATCTTTCTTGAAACCAAGCTTTGGCCCAGCTTTTATGAACAGCCGGATGCGGTGGAAAAAACGCTCGCACGCCTTGACACCGACTACATCGATCTGCTGCTCATCCATCAGCCTGCGGGCAACTATGCCGCCGGTTACCGGCAGATGGAAAAGGCCTGCAAGGAAGGCAAGGTGCGTGCCATCGGCCTGTCAAACTTCAGTGAATCGCAGATTCGTGAGATCCTTCGCTTCTGCGAGGCCAAGCCCGCCGTGCTGCAGACCGAGGTGCATCCCTACTCACAGGAGAAAGCGCTGAAGCGGTTTCTCAGCGGCGAAGGCATGGTCATTCAGGCCTGGTATCCTCTGGGGCACGGCGATAAGGCCCTGATTCAGGAGCCTCTGTTTGCCAGGCTGGCCAGGAAATACGGAAAGACCAGCGCGCAGATCATCCTGCGCTGGCATATTCAGGATGGCAACATTGTCATCCCCGGATCGAAGAATCCGGCGCACATTCGGGATAATTTTGAC
>DVMG01000007.1 GCA_018715105.1 Candidatus Ventricola intestinavium | reverse complement strand
GCTTGGGCCGATGGGGCAGGGCTTTGGCCGGCACTGGATATCAAAAGTAAATCCACCGGCTGTACCGGTGGAAGTTCATGAAGAGATTCCCCTCTGTTCAGAGTGCATGGATAAGCCCCGTTAGAGCCTGCGGAACAACTCAGCGCAGGAACAGCCTGAGCAGCCTGCCGGTCAGCGGGCTGTAGGGAGCATAGCGCATAGGCAGGTCGATCAGGGTGGATTTGTTGACAATGCTCTTTTCATGGCTGAATGTGTCAAAGCTCTTCTTTCCATGATAGCTGCCCATCCCGCTGTCGCCCACGCCGCCGAAGCCCATGCGGCTGGTGGCCAGATGGATGATCGTATCGTTGATGCAGCCGCCGCCAAAGGACAGGGTGCTCAACACGCGGTTCTGCAGCGCACGATCCTCCGAAAACAGATAGAGAGCCAGCGGATGCGGACGCGCCTGAATGAATTCAAACGCTTCGTCGATGCTGTCATAGGGGAGAATGGGCAGCAGCGGACCAAAGATTTCCTCCTGCATGACGGGATCGTCACCGGTCACATCCACAAGGAGCGTCGGTTGGATGCGCAGGGTGGCGGGATCGGATTTACCGCCATACAGAACCTTGGAAGGATCAATCAGGCCGCAAACCCGGTCAAAGTGTTTGCGGTTGATCATGTGCACATAGCCGTCATGGGTCAGCGGATCCTCTCCGTACATGCGGACGATCCAGTACTTGACGCGCTCGATAAACGGCTCCTGCACGCGCCGGTCGATGAGCAGGTAATCCGGAGCCACACAGGTCTGCCCGCAGTTGAGCAGCTTTCCGAAGACGAGCCGGCGCGCGGCGACATCGAGTTTGGCCGTCGCATCGACGATGCAGGGGCTCTTGCCGCCCAGCTCCAGGGTGACGGGGGTCAGGTGCTCGGCCGCATGGCGCATGACCTCGCGCCCCACGGCCACGCCGCCGGTGAAAAAGATGTAGTCAAACCGCTGAGAAAGAAGCGCTTGATTCTCCTGCCGTCCGCCGGTGACAACGGCCACATGCTCCTCGGGGAAGCAGCTTGATACGATTTTCGCGATGACGGCGGATGTGGCGGGCGCATAAGCGGAAGGCTTGAGCACACAGCAGTTGCCCGCGGCCAGAGCGCCGATGAGCGGCTCCAGGCAGAGCATGAACGGATAATTCCATGGAGACATGATCAGCACCACACCATAGGGATCGCGGACGGTGAAGCTGTCCGATGGAAACTGAGCAAGCGGCGTGAGCACATGGCGGCGGCGGGCAAAGCGGCGCATGTGGGAAAGCATGTAAGACAGCTCGGAGAGCGTCATGCCGGTTTCACACATGTAGGTTTCGGTGGCGGATTTACCCAGATCCGCCCGGAGTGCGTCGTTGATCTGCTCTTCATGGCTCAGGATCGCCTTGCGCAGAGCCAGCAGGGCCTGCCTGCGGAAGGCAAGATCCAGCGTCTTCCCGCTTTGGTAGAAAGCACGCTGCTTTTCAAGGATCTGGCGGATGGATTCTTCATTCATGCGTTTTCTCCTCCCTGGGCATGAGTTTGCGGTACATGGCGGCCAGCTCGTGCTCATCCATCAGCACGGGAACGGGATAAAGCGGATTGCTCTCGCGGCTGGCATGGCGGGCCATTTCGGGAATATCCTCCTCGCGGATCAGATCGATATGCTCGGGAATGCCCATCTTTTTATTCATATCCCGGATCCAGCGGATAAAGGCTTCGCCTGCCTCCTGCGGGCGGGTGCCCTCCTTGGCAATGCCCGCTTTTACAGCAAGGCGGCCAAGCTTTTGATAGCAGGCGGGGCCGTAAGCCTCCAGAAAATAGGGGAGGATGACCGCGTTGGCCAGCCCGTGCGGCACGCCATAGCGGCCGCCCAGCGAATGGGCAACGCCGTGGACATAGCCCACATACGAACGGGTAAACGCCACCCCTGCGCAGTAAGCGGCGCGCAGCATGTTTTGCCGGGCCTTGAGATCCCCGCCGTTTTGATACGTCGCATAGAGGTTTGAGACAATCAGGGCGACGGCTTCCTCCGACATGGCGCGTGTAAGCCGGTTTGTGCTGCGGCCGATGTAGGCCTCAATGGCATGCGTCAGCGCGTCCATGCCCGTGGTGGCGGTGACCTGCGGCGGCAGGCCGCGCGTGAGCCCGGCATCCAGCACCGCATAATCAGGAATGAGGGCAAAGTCGTTGATTGGATACTTGTAGTGGCTGGCCGAATCGGTGATCACGGCGGCAAGCGTCGCTTCGCTTCCCGTGCCCGCCGTGGTGGGCACGGCGATGTTCAGCGGCGTGCGGCGCAGCACGCGCAGCAGACCGCGCATTTTCTGCACGGGCTTGTTGGGGCGGGCGATGCGCGCACCCACAACCTTGGCGCAGTCCATCACGGAGCCGCCGCCCACCGCGATGATCGCCTGCGCCCCGCTCTCAACATAGAGACGGCGTGCCGCTTCGATGTTGTCGATGGTGGGGTTTTGCACCGTGCCGTCATAGACAGCGCAGGCGACGTGCGCATGGGCAAGGGCCTCTTCAAGGGGCCGCGTCAGGCCCAGGCCGCGCACGGATGCATCCGTCACCAGCAGCACGGAGGAAATGCCCTTTTCCTGCAGAAGCGGGGCAATGGCATCCAGGCCGTCAAGCTGCGTGGGCTCACGATAGGGAAGCAGAGGGAGCGCCGCGCGAAAAGCCAGTTGAAAGGCGCGGCAGTAGAGCTTGTAAAAGGCGTTCATGTCGTCTCATCCTGTTCTGTCATCGGTGTTTTCAGGGGCATGGAAAAGCGTTCGGCCGCGATCTCCAGGTTTCCGGCAATGGTTTCCAGCGTTCGGTAAAAGACATCGAGATCCGCCTGGGGAATGGAGCCGCTGACAAAGCGGTTGATTTCCCGGATGATCTGGGCGATGCGCGCCGCGGTTTTTTCGCCTTCAGCGGTCAGCATATAGCGGCGCTTATACCCCTGCTGGGCCTCCGTGCGGACATATCCCTGCGCGGTCAGATCCCGCAGGATGCGGGAAGCCTGGGAGCGATCCATGCATTCTCTGCGCGCGAGTTCCCCCTGTGTCAGGCTGCCCTGCCTGCTCAGCTGGCACAGACAGGTGACATGCGCGCCCGAGAGGTGAAACGCCTCCATCTGAACCTGCTTGAGACGGGCGATGGATTTAGCCGCTCTGCCGGTCAGAAGAGAAAAGCGTTCGAAGCCGCTGCTCTCCATGACATCCCTTCCTGCCTGAAAAAATCATTGCGTGCCAAGTATACCTCCAAATTGTTGAGCTGTCAACAATTTGGAGGCAAATTCAGATAACAGGATGGATGAAAAGGCGTCAGGCGCGGCCGGGCGGCGTCATCTGCTCCTCGATCATCCTCCGGCAGGAGAGGTATGCCGCCAGAAAATAACCGCCATAGAGGAACAGCAGCAGCCCGGCCGTAAACAGCACATGGGTGGAGATGTGAAGATGCATGAATTCCTCCACAAGGGCCAGGAGCTCACGGATGAGAAAAGAGGAAAAGAGGCAGGCCACCGCCAGCGGCGCGGCAAAGAACACGGAGGTCTGCGCAAGCAGGGCGCGGCGGATCTGCCTGCGGCCGGCTCCCAGCTTCTGCAAAAGAGCGTAACGCGGGGCGCTGTCGGCCAGATCGGTGAGCTGCTTGGCGGCCAGCAGCGCGGCACAGACCAGCAGAAAAACCACCCCTACGTAGCAGCAGAGAAAGGACATGAACGCGTTTACACCGTAATACATGCCATACATCATGTTTTTTTCCGTATAGCGGTAGCCGTGGGCATCGTCAAGCCCGATGGGGATCATCTGTGCAAGCACGTGATCCGTATCGGTCTGCGGTTTATACTGCACCAGCAGCACGTTGACATCCTTCGTGAGGCGCGCGGCGATGGCGTCCGGGACGATCAGCGTGCCGCGGTCGTTATTGCCCACGGAGGTCATGTAATACGTCTCATGCAGCGTCTCTTCGCAGGCGCGCCGCAGGGGAATTCCGGCCACGGTCAGCATGTCGTTCGCCGCAAGCGCAGCTTCCACATAGGCAAGCGTGCCTTCGTAATTGCAGTTGATCCGGAACGTGCCTTCTTCAAGCGCGATGGCAGGCCGCCCCTGGATGGCCAGGGCACGGTTGAAATCCGTGACGGAGATCACCGAGACGGGGAGAGTGGGCAGCGCCGAATCAAAGGACCACAGCCGGAGATCCTGCCCGGCGAACAGATCCGCGTAGGTGAAGTCGGCTTCATACAGCGAGATCTGCTCCATCTCCTGCGCATAGTCGGCCATGTCGATTCCCTGTGTGGAAAGAAACTGCGCGATGTCGGTGTCGCCATCCATGTCCACATCGGAGATCACATTCAGATCATAGGGGGTGGAGGACTGGGAAAGCGCATTCATGGCCATCGCAGTGCTCACCCCCACGCATACCGCACAGAGCGTGACCGTTAAAAGCCCGCAGACGGCGGACATGGCCAGGCAGTTTGTGCGCAGGCGGCTGGCGATCTGGCGCACGAGGAATGCGCCCAGCCCGCGCAGATAGAGGGACGGCTGGGCGCGCACCAGGCTTATGAGCACCGCGGGCACACTCTGAAAAAAGAGGAGCGTGCCGGCGATGAGGCAGAAGCAGGCCGTTTCAAAGGCATGGTTATCCCGCGAGGGGAGAATGCCATGCCGGGAAAAGAGGAAAAAGGCCCCGGCAATCAGGCACAGCGCGAGCGGAAAGAGAAGCCGGGGAAGAGGCCCGTCCAGCTGTCCGGCCGCTTCGTTCCGGCGCTCTGCGGTGAACAGGTCGATGAGCCGCACCCGTGCGACCGACCGGATGTTGAGCAGCGTGACGAGCAGGAAGATCACGGCAAAGCACAAAAGCGTGCGGTTAAGCGCGCCTGGAGAGAGCACAAAGGCAAACTCGGACAATTCAACGGCAAAAAGCCTCAGGGCGATCAGCGAAAGCCCCTGGGAAAGAGCCACGCCAAGCGCAAGGCCCAACCCAAGCGCCCAAAGCCCCACGAGCAGCGCCTCGGCCGCAAATATGCAGGCAAGGCGGCCCTGCTTCATGCCGGAGAGCATGTAGATGCCCAGCTCCCTTTTGCGCCGCCTGAGCAGAAAACCGTTGGCATATACGATCAAAAACGCCAGCACCGCTGCGATGACCACCGAGAGCGTGGAGATCGCAATCCCCAACTGCTCATACAGGAGGGCGCGCGTTGAATCCAGCTGGACAAAGGCGGGCTGATCGGAAAGGGCGTTGAAAGCATAAAACAGGCTGATGCACAGCGTCAGCGTCAGAAAGTACAGCAGATAATCCCGAATATGGCGCCGGACACTTCGGAAAATCAGCTTACAGGCGTTCATCGCCGTCACCTCCCATCACGGAAACCACGTCGAGAATCTGGGTAAAAAATGCGCGGCGGTTTTCCGGCCCGCGGTTGAGCTCATGGAAGATGCGCCCATCCTTGATAAACAGGATGCGGCTGCAATAGCTGGCAGAAAAGGCATCGTGCGTCACCATGAGGATGGTGGCGCACAGATCGCGGTTGATCTGCGAAAGCAGGGCAAGCAGCCTGCGGGACGAGCCGGAATCAAGCGCGCCCGTGGGCTCATCCGCCAGAAGAAGCGCCGGATTGGTGACCACGGCACGGGCAGCGGCCACGCGCTGCTGCTGGCCTCCGGAGAGCTGATAGGGATATTTTTGCAGGCTCTCCCCGATGCCGAGCGCATCGGCCGCCTGACGGACGCGCTGCTGAATCCGGGCGGGGGAAACCCCGGCAATCGAAAGGGGAAGGGCGATGTTCTCCCAGGCGGTCAGGGTGTCAAGCAGGTTGAAATCCTGAAAGATAAAGCCCAGCTTCTGCCCCCGAAATGCGCAGAGCGCAGCCCCGCGCAGCGCGGTGATGTCTTCACCCTCCACGTAAATCCGTCCGCTGGTCACGGTATCAAGGGTGGAGATGCAGTTGAGCAGCGTTGTTTTTCCGGAACCGGATGCGCCCATGATGCCCAGAAATTCTCCCTTTTCAACACAGAAACCGATGTGATCCAGAGCGCGGGTGACGCTGCCCCGGTTTCCATAGTATTTTTGAAGATCCTCTACTCGCAGAATGGTTTCGCTCATGAAGGTGCCTCCCTTGAAAATGCTTCCCGCCGCGGATCCATGCAGCCGGCGGAATGGAATGTCCGGACCTGGTCTCAGGATAGCACAGCTTTCGGCGCGCCGCCATGATGTTAGATGACATTTTCCTTACAAAAATGTAAGGAAAGGGCCGGGGAGAGACGCGCCCTGTGCCGGAAAGGGGGGATTCTCTGCCCTGAAAGGAGAAAAAGAAAAAAGAAAAAACCGCCGGCCCTGTCATGGGCCGGCGGAAAGGATCAAAGGCCCGTCCCGCGGATATGGCTATCGGAAGGGAAGCGCAGCGTCACAGCGGTGCCCCGGCCCTGCGCGCTCTCGATCCGGATGCCCACATGCATGCCGTCGCAGAGCCTTTTGCAAAGATACAGGCCAATTCCGGTGGATTTGGGAAAGCGGCGCCCGTTTTCGCCGGTAAAGCCCTTGTCAAAGACGCGGGAAAGATCCGCGGCGGGGATGCCGATACCGTTGTCTTCGATGCGCAGGAGGACGGCGTTTTTTTCCTGATGAGCCGAAAAGCGCAGCATAAGCGCCTCCCGCCGATACTTGACCGCATTGGAGAGAATCTGGCCGATGACAAAAGCGCTGAGTTTGACATCCGCGCTCAGGGCCACGTCAAGCCCTTCCATGTGGACGCGGCCGCCCGCCTGAATCACCGGCTTGGAATACGCCCGCAGCGCGGCGCTTACAAGGGCATGCAGCGTGGTTTTTTCCACGCGGAAATCCTTTTCCGCCGCCGTGCTGCGCGCATAGTAAAGCACCTGCTCCACCAATCTTTCCACGGCGGCAAGCTCATCGTCTATGCGCAGGGTGACGGCGCTTTGATCGTTTTCCACCATCAGCCTGGCCGACGCAATGGGCGTTTTGATTTCATGCACCCAGGTATCCAGATACTCGCGGTATTCCCGGCCTTCCCGCTGCATGTCGGAAAGCCGGTCATTGACGTGCCTGTCGGTACGCCGCAGAATCTCCAGGAGGATCTGGCCATCCAGGAAATGCGGGCGTGGGGCCACCTCGCTGAGCAGCGCTTTTTGATCCAGGCGGTCAAGCAGCTCCAGCAGACGGCGATAATACCCGCGCCTGCGCGCATAGTCCCACAGAAGCGACGCGCAGCCAGCCGCCAGCAGCAGCGCAGAGGCGAAGGCGATGAAGACGCCGGGCGTTTCAATCAGCCACAAAAGCGCGCATACGGCCAGCAGCGCCAACAAAAAGAGCGCAAGTGATACGGCGTGATCCGTCAGATAATCCCTCAGGCTCATACATAATAACCCAGTCCACGTTTTGTCTTCAGGTAGCCGGCAAGGCCGACAGAGGCCAGCTTTCTGCGCAGGCGGACAATGTTGACGTTCAGCGTGTTTTCATCAATGAAGGCCTCGCTCTGCCACAGAGCGTTGATGATGGCATCGCGCGGGAGGATGTTCCCCCTGCCGGCCATGAGCAGGCGCAGAATGCCCAGTTCATTGCGGGTGAGCGATTCCTCCCGGCCGTCATGGGAGATGGTGGCGGTCAGAAGATTCAGCGTGAGCCCTCCGTGCACAAGCACGGCCCCGGCAGAAGGCCCCCGCGCGCGGGAGAGGAGCTTTTGCATGCGGGCGAGCAGCACCTGAGCGTTATAGGGCTTTGTGATAAAGTCATCCGCACCGAGGTTCAGACTGAGCAGTTCGTCAAAATCCGTGGCACGGCTGGTCAGCACGAGGATGGGCACGGCGGATTCCCGGCGAAGCGCCCGGCACACTTCAAACCCATCCTGATAGGGAAGGTTGATGTCCAGCAAAACGAGATCAGGCTGGGAAGAGAGCACGGCGGAGACAAGGCGGGGATAATCGTCGCTTGAATCGCACGAATAGCCATATTGCGTGAGGAGACGGATGAGCACCTCGCGCATGGGCCGCTCATCCTCAATGATAAACACATTCACACGGCCTGCACCTCCCCGCAGGACGGAAAAGGGATCACGGCCGACCGAGGCGGCGGGTGAACCCGCGGTAAAACCACAAAGACAGGCCCGTTCCAATAATCCAGCCGATCGGCCAGGAACACCAGATGCCCACCACGCCGAACGCGGAGGATAACCCGATGCACAGCACGACGCGAAGCAGCAGGTCGGTAAAAGTCGAGATCATAAACTGGCTCATCAGGCCGGCGCCGCGCAGCACGCCGTCTGCGATGAGCTTGACGACGATGACCAGATAAAACGGCGACACAATCCGCAGAAACTGCACGCCGGTGGTGAGCGCGGCCTGGCTTCCCTCATTCATAAACACGCTGATGGGCGCGCGCGGGAAAAGGAAGTAAAGCAGCACGATGGGGGCCAGGACGACATAGCTCATTCTCAGGCCGGCTGTGAAGCCGGGGGCCAGGCGCTCCTCCTTGCCTGCCCCGATGTTTTGGGAGATATAGTTGCTCATGCCGTTGCCAAGCTGGGTAAAGCATGTGATGACCAGGTTATTGAGCTTGATGGCGGCGGAATAGCCGGCCATGACGCTGGGACCATAGCTGTTGATGACCGCCTGGATGATGATGTTTCCCACGGACACGAAGCTTTGCTGCAGGGTGCTGGGAACGGCGATGACGACGATGTTTTTGAGCAGCGGCCACGAGAAGAGAGGCGGCTTGCCGGATGCGGGGAGCGCCCGCAGGCGGCGCAAAAGCGCCAGTACAGCCAGCACGCAGCTCACGCCCTGGCAAAGGAACGTCGCCCAGGCGACGCCCGCCACGCCCATGTTGAACGCGGTGACAAAGAGAATATCCACGAGGATGTTGCTTGTGGAAGAAAGAGCCAGGAAGATAAACGGCGTGCGCGAATCCCCCATGGCGGAAAAAACGCCGGTGGATACATTGTAATAAAACAGAAACGGCAGCCCGAGAATGTAGATATCCAGATAGAGCTGGCTGTCGGCCATGACTTCTGCCGGCGTGTTAATGAGCCCCAGCATCTGCCGGCAGAAGCAGATGCCCAGCGCCATCAGCGCGGCGCACAGCACGCCCACCGAGAGGAACGTGGTGGTGACGGCGGTGCGCAGCTCGCAGAATTTCTTCGCGCCGAACAGGCGGGAGACCACGACGGAGCACCCGATGTTGCTGCCGAATGCAAACGCGATGAAAATCAGCGTGATTTCATAGGCGTTGCCAACGGCGGCCAGCGCGTTTTCGCCCACAAATTTTCCGGCCACCAGGCTGTCTGCAATGTTATACAGCTGCTGAAAGAGGATGCTTCCAAGCAGCGGCAGGGAAAATTGCCACAACACGGTCTGCGGTTTGCCGACGGTCAGATCCTTGTTCATGATCATTCGCTTCCTTTTTCTGTTTCCTGTGGTAGGGGATGTTGGCGGCGCGTGATGCGCTCCACGAAGGATCATTATACCATTGCGAAACGAAAATGGCAATGCATATCAATTAAAATTCCGATTTTTATCATATATTGCAAGAATACAAATGAAAATGCATAAACAGTAAATGCACGATGCATTTCAATGCTCCGATCGCTGCCGTCAGGTTCCTCTCTCAAAAGCGTTTTTTGGTGGTGAAATCCTTCTTTGGATTTTCCAGCGAATCCGGATCCGCCTCTTGCGAGAAATGCATCAGCAACGTCAGCGCGAGCAGGTCGGCGCAGCCGCCGGGACTGATGCGCGCCTGACACAGCTCATCATTCCAGGCACGCAGAAATTGGGCCAGCCGCGGCATCTCTTCCCGAATCCGTCCGGCGGCCAGCGCGCCTGAAATTTCCTCATCCAGAGAACGGGCCTTTTCCTGCACCGCCTGCGCTCCCCGTATTCCTCCCCGGTGCAGGGCATTGGTATCCTGGGTGCGGGCCATCAGCGCCACAAGCGCGCACAGGCACGCGTCGTTGAGGCACAGGCCCGCCTTCAGGCAGGCACGCAGGCGCGGCAACGACGCCTCACGCACGCCCGGAAATCCGGCGGCCGCTTCGGCGCGCACGCCGCCCACTCCCTGTGTACGGTAAAGGCGTTCGCCATAGGTACGCGCCTGTGAGGAACGCATGCGCCCCCATTCCTGCTGCATCCGCAGGCGCGTCATGTCGCCGCAGCGCTGCAGGACGGCCTCTGCGTGAAGCGGCGCCCCGCCATACCCCAGACCCAGCGACGCACATGCGATGCCCAGGGAAAAGATGGCGCCCTTATGCGTGTTTACGCCGCCGGTGGCCCGGCGCATGGCGGCCTCGGCCAGCAGCCCCGGCACGCGCAGCGCGTCGAAGCATGCGGCGGGATCGCCGCCCCGGTTTGCAAGCCCTGTGCGCGCGCAGGCTTCAAAATAGGGGATCAGGGCACTGGCACTGTCGATGAATGTGAACATGTCCATATCCTGATGCGCGCCCGTATTCTCCCGGTCTACAAGGCCCGGCTTGGGGCTGACGGCCACCTCACACAGCAGCGCGCGCAGGGCATTTTGGCCGGTCTCTTGAACAAAAACATGCTCAAAGTGCCGGTCGATCAGCTCATGCGCGCGGGAAAAGAGCGCCTGCACGCTATGCGCACGGCTGCGGGCGCAGACCGGCGCGGGTTCGCCGCAGAGCAGGCAGCGGCGCGCGGGCAGGCCAAGCTCCGTGCGCGAAACCTTCTCTCCGTCAGGCCGGATGACATCCAGATCCAGCAGACGGCCCAGCGCTTCTCCATCCTCAAGCCCGCAAAACCGGCGTTTGAGTTCCATCGCATCCGCCTGAACACAGAAAAGGGCTTCGGGGCCCGTTTTTTCGTGGATTTCCTGATCAAAGAAGACCGGATACGGGGCAAGCACCGCGCGCACCGCATCCGCAGCATAGGAAAAAGCCCGTTCAATGGCAGGCGTCGTCTTGACTGGTCCGGCGATGTTCATGCACAGGCAGACGACGCAGGCCCCCTCGCGGCGGGCGAGCAGTGCGCGCTGCATCCCGGCGCGGGCCTCCCGCGCCTGCATCATGTCCGCCACCGTGACCGATTGCCCGGAAGGGTCCCGGGCGGGCTCAGACGGGTGTGCCGGTGTGTGTTCCCGTAGGGTTTCCATCGATTCATTGCCCTCCATGCGCCGCTGCGCCATGATGATGACGTTGTTGCATTGCTGCTTGAATCAGTATACCATACCCTTCCGCATAAATCCACAGGTGCCTTTGGATTGCGTGCACACAGATACAGCTCCTGCGCAAAACGCAGGCATGGCGAGTGCGCATTTCATCAAAAGGCGATGCCGAATAAAGAGCCCGCGGGGGCGAAGAAGACCGGCGGCAAAAACCGCCGGAGAAACCGATGGAGAAATAGAAAAGAGGAGGGGGAAACAGGCGTTTTGCGTGATTGCGTCCCCGCGTTTTTCGTGGTATACTGTACAGGATACACGGAGGGGGAATGCGCATGAGCGAATACATGGTGGCGGCGATTTCGCCCAAAGACAGGCGCGCGCAGGCGCAGATGGATGCCTTGCTCACCGCGGAGGGCATCGACAGGGATCGTCACCTGACCTATTCCGCCGGCATGTGGGATGATGAGGGGCGCCTGATCGCCACCGGATCCCTGTTTGAAAACACGCTGCGCTGCCTGGCGGTCGATGGCGCGCACCGCGGCGAGGGGCTGATGGCGGACATCGTCTCACACCTGGTGCAGGTTCAGATGGAGCGAGGGAATGCGCATTTATTTCTCTACACCAAGTGTGAAAGCGCCCGATTTTTTGAGCCGCTGGGCTTTTATGAGATTGCGCGTGTGGAGGGAAGCCTCGTTTTCATGGAAAACAGGCGGGATGGCTTTGCGCGCTATGTGAAGGGGCTTGCGCCGTACGCGGGCGGAGAGCCCGGCGCGGCGGTGGTGATGAATGCCAACCCGTTTACGCGGGGGCACGGCGAGCTTCTGCGGCGCGCGGCGCAGGAAAACGCGCGCGTTGTGCTCTTTGTGCTCAGTGAGGACCGGTCGCTTGTGCCCTGCCGCGACAGGCTGGCCATGGTGAAGGCCGCCGCCGCGCAGTATCCCCATGTGTCCGTTGTTTTGTCGGGCAGCTACATGATTTCTTCGGCTACGTTTCCCTCCTATTTTCTGAAGGACGCGGACACCGTCACCCGCGCGCATGCGCAGTTGGATGCGACGCTCTTTACGCGAATCGCCGCTGCGCTCAACCTGAGACGGCGGTATGTGGGCGAGGAGCCCTTTTCCCATGCGACAAGCCTGTATAACGAGGCGCTCTCCGCCATTTTGCCGAAAAGGGGCGTGGAGCTGATCATCGTGCCGCGCTTGGAAGAGCAGGGGGAGGCCATCAGTGCCTCGCATGTGCGCCAGCTGATCAAGGCGGGCCGGATGGAGGAAATCCGGCCGCTTGTGCCGGAAACCACCTACGACTATTTGAGCGGGCCCCAGGGCCGGGAGGCTGTCGCCCGGATCAAAGCGGCCGAAGACGTCGTGCATCACTAACCGGCCCGCGAATTCGCGCGCAGGAAGAAGGGCAGGAGTGCGCTCCCCCTGCCGCAAGACACGGGGACAGGCAGCCGCACGGCAGGGCGGACAGCCAGAGAGGAACGGATATGTTTTTAGCAGACCAGTGGCAGGATTATGAGGTGCTTGACTGCGGAAACGGCGAAAAACTGGAGCGCTGGGGAGAAATCTGCCTGCGCAGGCCGGATCCGCAGGCGATCTGGCCCGCGCGCAAACCGGAGCTGTGGGGGCAGGCGCAGGCCCACTATCACCGCAGCGAAAAGGGCGGAGGCGCATGGGAATTTCTGAAGAAGCTGCCGGAGCGATGGGTGATGCGCTATCGCGATCTGCGCTTTTATGTGAGGCCGACCGGCTTTAAGCACACCGGCCTCTTCCCTGAACAGGCGGTCAACTGGGACTGGATGAGCGGCCTTGTGCGCGGGGAAGCCGCCCGGGGAAAGACCGTGCGCGTGCTCAACCTGTTTGCCTATACCGGCGGGGCCACGATGGCGTGCGCCGCCGCGGGCGCGCAGGTGTGCCATGTGGATGCCGCCAAGGGCATGGTGCAGTGGGCTCGGGAAAACCGCGAGCTCAGCGGCCTCAGGGAGGAAAGCACGCGCTGGATCATCGACGATGCGCTCAAGTTTGTGCAGCGCGAGACGCGCCGGGGCAGGCGGTATGACGGCATCCTGATGGATCCCCCCTCCTACGGGCGCGGCCCGGGCGGCGAGATCTGGCATCTGGAAGATGAACTCTACGGCCTTGTGAGCGCATGCGCGCAGGCGCTGTGCGAAGATCCGCTCTTTTTCCTCATCAACGGCTATACCACGGGCTTTCAGGCCAGCGTGCTGGGCAACATGATCGATATGACGGTGAAACCGCGCTTTGGCGGGGTCATTACAGCCGACGAGATCGGCCTGCCTGTGACGGCGGGCGGCGTGCTGCCCTGCGGAACCAGCGGCCGCTGGCAGAGGGCATGAGGATGGAGCGTTTTCACGGCGTATCCATCGTCTACGAGGACAATCATTTGCTTGTCGTCCTCAAACCGCCGAATATGCCCACGCAGGCGGACGCATCGGGCGACGCGGATCTGCACAGCACGATGAAGGCATACCTTGCCGGAAAATATCAAAAACCCGGGGCGGTCTATCTGGGGCTTGTGCACAGGCTTGACAGGCCGGTGGGCGGGCTGATGGTGCTGGCGCGCACGAGCAAGGCCGCGCAGCGGCTCAGCGCCCAGGTGAGGGAAAGGACGCTCAGCCGCCAGTATGTCGCTGCGGTGCGCGGGCAGGCCCCTGAACAGGGGGAGCTGACGGACTGGCTGATCAAGGATGAGCGAACCCATACCGTGCATGTGGCGCCGCCCGGAACCCCGGGAGCCAGGCCGGCCCGGCTGCGCTTTGCACGCGCAGGCTGTGCGAGCGGTTTGACTCTGCTCAGGGTTAAACTGTATACCGGGCGTTCCCATCAGATTCGCGTGCAGCTCTCTCACGCGGGCTGGCCGATCTGGGGGGATGCGCGCTATGGGGCAGGCCAGCCCGGCCAGCAGATTGCCCTGTGGGGGGCCCATCTGGGCCTTATGCATCCCACACGCAAAGAGGAGATGCGCTTTGACTGCCTGCCGCCCAGGGAGCAGGCCCCATGGAGTGCGTTTTTTCCGGACGGTTTTGACCGCGAAGGAAAAATTTTCCTGTAAACGGGAAGAAAAAGCGGCTTCTTTCCGTTCTATAAACAGGGCTGGTAGGCTTTTTTGCGAACCGCCCGTTCCTGCCTTCTTTGCACCGCTTTGCGCGGCTGTCCTGCGCGGCGCAAGGCCGCGTATCGATTTTTCTTGGAGGAATCACATGAAATACTTCGTCACCCTGCTGCTTGCCCTTTCCCTGCTCTTTGGCTGCGCCGCGCAGGCGGATTCCGATCGAAGCGGGGAGATGGTGCTCTCCGTCGCCATCAGCGAGCTGGGCTACACCGCCACGGCGGGCGGCTACAGCAAATACGGCGAGTGGGGCGGAAACGCATACGGAGAGTGGTGCACCGAGTTTGTAACCTGGTGCGTCAGCCGTGCCGACGAACTCTATGGCACATCGATGCTGGGCACGCTTTACCCTCACCAGAAAAGCTGCGAGGGATCCGCCGCGTGGTTTAAGGAGCAGGGCCGCTATGTGACTGTGAATGGCGGGCTGAGAGGGGAAGAAGGGCAGTTTTATCTCAGCGACGGGGTGAGCGTCGCGGACAGGCCCTATGTGCCCAAGGCCGGCGATTTCATCTTTTTTGAGTGGTATCAGTACAACCGTCTTGATCATGTGGGCATCGTGGAATACGTCACGCAGGAGGCGGACGGCTCCTACACGGTGCACACCATCGAGGGAAACAACCACATTCTGGGCCCCACGCCGACGGTGGTGGCGCGTTATAGTTACCGGCTGGATGATCCTTCCATTCGCGGATACGGCGTGCTGGAGGAGGGGCTGGTGGGGACGGAACTCAAGAGCGGTTCCTCCGGCGAAGAAGTGGTTGCCTTCCAAAATGCACTGAAGGAGCTGGGCTATTACAGCGGAGATGGCGGCGGCAAATTCGGCAAGGCCACCGAAGAAGCCACCAAGGCTTACCAGACAGCGAAAGGATTGAGCGCCTCCGGCGTGGCGGACGTGGCCACCCAGCAGGCGCTTTTTCAGGAGCTGGACGAAGTCCGTGAGGCGGCCGAGGCCGAGGCCCTTGCCCTTGCCCAGGCGCAGGTGCAGGAGACCATCGAGGCGGCCATGGCGGCGATTGAAAACGGATGGTTCGGGGAGTTTGATCCCTATGACGAGGCGGCGGCCTGGGCGCGCCTGACCAGCGACATCACGGTGCTGGACGTGGATCAGAAGGAGAAGGTCTATCTGTCCGACGGCCCGAACGGCAGCCGGAAAACCTATGACGAGCATCGGGGATTTTTTTATGGGGAGTCCGTCGCCGTCAAGGTGCTGGATGAGCAGGACGGCTGGACAAAGATTGAGGCTTATAACGACTGCGACGAGCTGGAGCAGGGCTGGGTGCGCGCAAGCCGCATCAAAACCGTGACCCCCAACCAGGAATACGGCATCATCGTGGACAAGATGACCCAGCGGCTTTATCTGTACAAAGAGGGCAAGCTGCTGACCACGCTGCTTTGCTCCACCGGCATCACGACCGGCGCCAATGCGGATTACAACGAGACGGCATCGGGGGAATTCCTGCTGTGCAGCTGGACGGGGGGCTTCTGGTCGGGCAATCTGTGGTGCAATTACGCCATCCGCTTTAACGGAGGCGACCTGATGCACCTAGTGCCGTCCATCTTTTCCGCGGATGGGTACGAGGATTTTTCCATCTGCGAGAGCGCGCTGGGCAAGCGTGCTTCGCACGGCTGCGTGCGCGTGCAGCGTATTGCCAACGAGGATGGCTACAACCACGAGTGGCTGTGGAATAACCTGCGCGGGAAAAAGAACGTGAAGATCATCATCTGGGACGACGACGGGCGCAAGCTGATCCGGACGGATGATTCGACCCCGATGTATTACAACCCAAACGGCGGTGAAAAATTCCATACCACGGCGCGCTGCTCCAGCGTCCGCAGCACCTATCTGCCGCTGACGGAGATCACGTACGGGGACCTGACCCGTTATCCCTTCACGCAGCTGTCTCCATGCGGCACGTGCGGCGCGCCCGAGCGCCCGGAGACCGTGGACGCCTGGAATGAAACCATCGACAAAGCCTATGAAGAGCTGGGCCTGACGCCGTAACAGCGTTTTGGTCCGGCTCCGGCTCCGGAGACGGGGATGAAAGCTGCAGCCTGGAGCGCAATCTCGTCAAACCGGAGGACGCATTCCTTGGATCTGCAAAAAGCAAGCTCCCCCGGCTTCGCCGGGGGAGCTTAGAACGTGGGCAAAACCCTTTTCTCCCCGAAGGGGAGAGAAGAGTTTCCTGCAATCGCTGAAAAAACAACGCATATTATGAATGAAAGCGATGTTTATGTCAACAAACTGTGGGGCTGTCCGGCGAATCCTGAACATGCCAAGAAACATACCCAGAACTACCAAGAAGCAGCTTTTCGGGGAATCATGGGCTTTTTGGCCCGGCTCCAATGCCCCGCCAAAGGGCTTTCCGATCGCCCTTTGGAAGTTTTCGGGCGCAAATTCTTCGTTTTTGCTTGAAGTTCTTGCTTGGAATGTCTGAATTCTTCGCCTGACAGCCCCTGCTTAAACAATCAAACCGTCCGCCAGCGCGCGAACCTGCGGCATTTCCGCCAGCATCCGGGCGGACTGAAGCGAAGGGGCGCGGTTGTCAAAACACAGGTGCGCGGCCCTGCGGTAGAGCGTCTCGCGTGCGGCGTAAAGCGTGCGCATGCGCTCCTCCTTATCGCCCGCCAGATTGGGGCGCGTATCCTGCCGGACATCTGCGATCATATCCTCAAGCGGACGGCAGAGCCAGATGACAAGGCCCTTTTCCCGCATGAGGGCGATGTTTTCTTCCCGCGTAACGATGCCGCCGCCCGTGGCCACCACGCCGGGCGCGCCCTCGCAGGCGCGGCGCAAAGCGGCCGCCTCACACAGACGGAAGCCCGCATCCCCCGCCTCGGCAAAGAGAGCAGGGATGCTCTTTCCCTCGAAGAGGACAATCTCCTCATCCAGATCCAGAAAAGGGCAGCCCAGGAGCGCCGAAAGATGCCGGCCTACGGTGCTCTTTCCACAGCCCATCATGCCGATGAGAAACAGCGGCTTACGCATGGCCATCCTCCCTCGCGGCGCGGTAGGCCCCCAGCAGGCGGCAGCTTTCGCAGTTAACCTGCAGGGATTCCATGAGAACCGCGAGCTTGTCTTCCGAGACGTTGCCGGTTAGATCGGCATAAAAACGGTATTCCCAGTTGGAATCATGCAGCGGTCGGGATTCGATGTGCGTCATATTCATGCCCAGCGCGACGAAGCTGGAGAGCGCGCGCATGAGCGTGCCGCGCTCGTGGCGCACCGTAAAGGTGATGGTGGCCTTGTCCGGCACGCCGATGGACGCCGGCGCGGCGCTGACCACGAGAAAGCGCGTATGATTGCCGTCAAAGGATTGAATGGAAGGGGCGAGCACGACAAGGCCGTAGTGCCCGGCGGCCAGGCGTGAGGCGATGGCCGCGTTTTGCCTGTCGCCGAGCTCAGATACATGCTGCGCGGCAATGGCGGTGTTGAAATAAGGCATTTTTACCCAATCGGGATGAGCGGCCAGAAACGCCGGACACTGGGCAAACCCCTGTTCATGGCTGAAGACGGTGGTGATCTCCTCAAGCCGCGCGCCGGGAACGCCCAGCAGGCAGTGCTCCACGCGAACGAGCTGCTCCCCCACGATATGGCAGGCATACCGGCTGAGCAGATCGTAGACATCGTTGATGGAGCCGGAAGAGGAGTTTTCCACCGGCACCACGCCATACTGCGCCTGCCCCCCGGCGACGGCGGAGAAGACATCCTCAAATGTCCGCAGGCTGATGCGGTCGCAGCGTTCCCCGAAAAAACCAACCACGGCGCTCTCGCTGAACGCGCCGGGCACGCCGCTGTATGCGACGCGCCGCGCGCCCGCCTGTGCGCTCAGAAAACGGCGCTGCTCTTCGCGGGAAAGGCGCATGATCTCGCGGAAGAGCGCCGTCACACTCTCGCCGAGCGAGGGATCCTTCACCTGCGCCGAGCGGGAGGCGAGCACCGCCTGCTCGCGGGAGGCGTTGAGGATATCCATGCGGTGCGCCTGCTTGTACAGGGCGATATCGCGGGAGGCGGCCATCCGCCGCTCAAAGAGGGAAACCAGCTGCGCGTCGATCTCGTCAATCTCGGCGCGGCAATCGTGCAGATCCTTCATGACCGGATACCTCCATACAGGGGTCAGGATGGGCCGAGCACGCGGCCCGCAGCGTCGTCCATCATCAGATCGCACAGCGCGATGGCCAGCACGCTTTCCATCACCACAACCGCACGCGGGACGATGCAGGGATCATGCCGCCCGCGGATGGAGAGCGTGACGTTTTCACGGGTTGTGACATCCACCGTCTGCTGCTCAAGGGCGATGGAAGGCGTGGGCTTGACGGCGGCGCGGAAGACAAGGGGCATGCCGTTTGTGATGCCGCCCGTGATGCCGCCGTTATGGTTGCTCAGGCAGACAACGCGGTCCCCTTCATAGCGCATGGGATCGTTGGCCTGGCTGCCGCGCAGGCCGCTGAGAGCCGGGCCGTCGCCAAATTCGATGGCCTTCACCGCGGGGACAGAGAAGGCCAGGGCACTGATCACGCTCTCCACGGAGCCGAAAAACGGCGAGCCGATGCCGGGCCGCACGCCGACGGCGGCGCACTCGATCACGCCGCCCACGCTGTCGCCCTGCAGGCGGGCCTCCTCAACGGCCCGGCGCATGGGCGCCTCCTGACCGGGGCTGAGCAGCGGGAAGCGGGAGGACTGCAGGCCCTGCAGCGTCTCGGCGCTCACGCAGGCGGGATCAAAGCGCGCATCCGGAATGCCGGCAATGGAGGCGATGTGCGCGCCGATGGTGATGCCCTGCGCGCTGAGCAGCGCCCTTGCGATGCTGCCGGCAAAGACGAGCGGCGCCGTCAGCCGGCCGGAAAAGGGGCCGCCTCCCCGCGGATCGTTGCAGCCCCCGTATTTGACAAAGGCCGCATAGTCCGCATGGCCGGGCCGCATGCGGGCGCGAAGCTGCGCATAATCCCCGGAGCGGGTGTTGGTGTTGGCAATCATGCCGCACAGCGGCGCGCCCGTGGCGCGCCCGTCCAGCAGACCGGAGACAATCTGCACCCGGTCCGGCTCTTTGCGTGCGGTGGAGGTGGGATCCTGGCCCGGCGCGCGGCGCGCCATGTGCATGGCAATGGCTTCCTCGTCGATGGGCGTGCCCGCAGGCACGCCGTCGATCACCACGCCAAGGGCCGGCCCGTGGGATTCCCCCCAGATCGTGAGTCTGAAATGTTCGCCAAAGGTTGCTCTCATCGTGCGATTCCTCCCAGAGAAGCAAATTCTTCCCAAAACGCGGGGGCGGATTTGGCGGCCGCCTCCGCGCCCTGCAGCGTCAGGCCGCCCTGCGCAACCGTGCCGGCGACGGCCATCGCCATGACGATCCGGTGGTCATTGCAGCCGTCGATGCATGCGGCGTGAAATGGATGCCCTCCGTGAACGATCAGGCCGTCCGCCTGCTCGGTTACATCCGCGCCGGCAGCATTCAGCGCATGCCGGATGGCGCGGAGCCGGTCGCTCTCCTTGATACGAAGGCGCGCCGCGCCGGTGATGCGGCTTTCTCCCTGGGCACAGGCCATGGCCACGGCGAGCACGGGCACGAGATCCGGCACCTGGGAGACATCCACGCGCAGGCCGTGCAGCCGGGAAGGAAAGGCCGTGATCCGGCCGCTCTCTTCGCGGATTTCCGCGCCCATGCCGCGCAGGATGGTCACAATCGCCCGGTCGCCCTGAGCGCTGCGCGGGTCAAGCCCCGTGAGCGTGACGGGGCCCACACGGCCGATGACCCCCGCCGTCAGGTAAAAGGCCGCGTGGCTCCAGTCCCCCTCCACATGCAGCGAGCCGGGGGAGCGGGCCGCCTGCCCGCCGGGAATGCGCAGCCTCCTGCCGCTTCCCTCCCAATGGGAAACAATCCCAAAGGCTGCCTGCGCGCGGCGCGTGAGCTCCACATAGGGGCGCGATTCAAGCGGGGTGACGAGGGTGAGCGTGCTGTCTCCCGCGAGGCGGGGAAGGGCGAGCAGAAGCCCCGTGATGAACTGGCTGCTTACATCGCCGCGCAGCGCGTATTCGCCGCTGCGCAATTCCCCCTCCACGGTCAGAAAATCGCCCTCCCGCGCAAACGTCATGCCGCCTGGCACAAAGAGCTGCTCATATACATCCAGCGGACGCTGCATCAGCCTTCCATGGCCGACGAAGCGCACAGGGCCGCGCCCATCCAGCGCCAGCGGAATGAAAAAACGAAGCGTGGAGCCGGATTCCCCGCAATCAAGCGTGCGCATCGCCCGGGGGGATCGGCTTGGCTCGCCGCCGCAGATCCGGGCGCGCATGAAGCCAGATTCGTCCTGGGCGACAGACACGCTGTCCGTCAGGCCGAGGGCCTGCGCGCAGGCGAGCGTGGCCTGGATGTCGCGCGAGAGCTGGAGAGGGGCGATGTCGGTGCGATCCCGTGCCATAGCGGCCAGCATCACAGCGCGGTGCGAGGCGGATTTGCTGGGCAAAATGGGCAACGTGCCGTGCAGAGAACCGGGAAAGACGGTCTTATCCATACCAATACAAACCTCCATAAAATCTCCCTGCGGTTGCGAGACGGCCCGGACGCACGAGCCTGTCAAAGAGGCGGATCTGCCAGCGCCCGAACGGGGAAAGGGGCTTCCTGCAGAGGAGAATCACAGCATGCGGGCCAGGCGGCCGCTTTCGATGGGCAGGCTCGTGCATGCGCCGATCTCTGTCAGCAGCACGACGTTGACCGCATGGCCGGATGCTTTTTTATCCAGCGCCATGGTGGAGGCCAGCGCCTCGGGGGAGAGCCCCTGCGGCACCTGCGTGGGCAGGCCGTAGGCATCAAGCAGGCGTTTGATGCGCTCGCGCGTACCCAAAGGGGTCACGCCAAGCGCCTCCCCCCAGCCGGCTGCCGCCCCCATGCCGATGCACACGGCTTCCCCGTGCAGCAGCGTGCCATAGCCCAGGGCATTTTCAAGCGCATGGGCAAGCGTGTGGCCGAAGTTGAGCTGCATGCGGATGCCATGATCGTGCGGATCTTCCCGCACATAACGGGCCTTGATTTCACAGCAGCGGGCGATGATCCCATCCAGCGCGGGCAGGAGCGATGCGCGGGAGCCAAGCGACTCCAGCTGCTCAAACAGCGCGCGATCGGCGATACAGCCGTATTTGATGACCTCGCCAAGGCCGGCGCCGAACTGGCGGTCATCAAGCGTGGCCAGGGTGTCGCAGTCGATGAGCACGAGCTCGGGCTGATAAAAAGCGCCCAGCAGGTTTTTACCGCGGACATGGTTCACCGCCACCTTACCGCCCACAGAGGAATCCACCTGAGCCAGCAGCGTGGTGGGCACCTGGACGAAGTGAACGCCGCGCAGGTATGTGCAGGCCGCATAGCCCGCCAAATCGCCGATCACGCCGCCCCCCAGCGCAAACACGGAATCGGAGCGGGTGAGCCCGGCGTCCAGAAACATGTCATAAAGCCGGGAAAGATGTTCGGGGGATTTTGTGGTTTCCCCCGCGGGCAGGACAGCCGTGCTCACCTGCGCGCCGGCCGCCTCAAGCTGGCCGGACAGCGTGTGGGCATAGAGCGGGGCGACGGCCGTATCGGTTACGATCACGGCGCGGCGGCCCCGGCATGCGTGAAACAAAGGCGCGCACCGGCTCAACAGGCCATGGCCGATATGGATGTCATAGCGGCTTTCGCGCTCCGGCGCGGTGACAGAAACGATGGGCATATCAAAACCTCCCTGCGGGTGCAGTCGGCGGGGCGATCGGGACGGAAGGGGAGCCGGGGGAAAACAAAAGGCAGATCATCGAAACAGGGGCGTTCTGCTCGGCGAAGATCCGTGCAGGCGGTCAAATTCCTTCTTTCTGTCGCTGGAGGATTTCAGGCGCGCGAGCAGCGCGGCGCGATCTTCTCCGCGGAGCAGGGCGCTGTATTCCCCAAGGCGCGCGATCAGCTCGTCCGTGAGATTGGCCAGCGTCTCCCGGTTGGCCCAGAACAGCTCGCCCCACAGGTTGGGATCCAGCGCGGCCACGCGCGTGGCGCCGCGAAAGGAACCGCCTTCAAACCCGTTGCTGTCAAAGAGCAGGTGCTGGTCACACAGGGCCAGCGCCATCACATGCATGAGCTGGCTGGTATAGGCGATGCGCTCGTCATGCGCTTCCGGCGTGGTGCGGATGATATCGGCACAGCCCATGAACGTGGCGAGCTGCTCCATCAAGTGAATACAGGCCTCCGGCACGGAATCGTCCGGAGTCAGAATGTAGTGCGCCCCCCGGAACAGCTCGCCCGTGGCGTTAGCAAAGCCGCCGCGTTCAAGCCCTGCCATCGGATGGCCGCCGAGATAGATGAAGCGGCGGCCGCCGATGGACCGCACCGCCTCATAAAGCGGTTTTTTCACGCCGCACACGTCGGTGAGCAGCGCGCCGGGCCGGAGGCGGTGCGCCTGCGCGCGCACAAAATCCGCCGCAGCCTGCGGGTGCAGGCAGAGGATGGCCAGATCCATCTCCTCCAGCGGGGCATCCTGCGCATCGCGCCATGCGGCACGCACAGCGCCGCAGCCCAGCGCCTCAAAGCGTGTCTGCTCGTCGCAATCCACCGCGTACCGCTCAATGCCGGGGTATCCCTCCAGGGCCAGGGCCATGCTGCCGCCGATCAGCCCTAGGCCGATGAACAATACCTTCATAGCGTGCGCTCCACAATGGGCGCCATGGCGCTGATTTTACCCACCAGCTGTGCAAACTGCGGCGGGGTGAGGCTCTGGGCGCCGTCGCACAGGGCGCGGGCGGGGTTGTTGTGCACCTCGATGATCAGGCCGTCGGCGCCGGCCGCGATGGCCGCCAGGGACATGCGCTCCACCATCCAGTTAAGGCCGGTAGCATGGGAAGGATCCACGATGACGGGCAGGTGGGAAAGCCGCTTGACCGCCTGCACGGCGGACAGATCCAGCGTGTTGCGGGTATAGGTTTCAAAGGTGCGGATGCCGCGCTCGCAGAGGATGACGTTCGGATTGCCGGCGGCCATGATGTATTCCGCGCTCATCAGCCATTCGTATACCGTGGCGCACAGGCCGCGCTTGAGCAGGATGGGTTTGCGGGTTTTTCCCAACTCGGTGAGCAGGTCAAAATTCTGCATGTTGCGCGTGCCGACCTGGATGACATCCACCCGGCGGTCAAACTCTTCCACAAGCTTGGGGCTCATGATTTCCGTGCAGATGGGCATGCCGGTGAGCGCCTTGGCCTGCTCAAGCAGGTCGAGCCCCTCCAGTTTGAGTCCCTGGAAAGCATAGGGGGAGGTGCGGGGCTTATATGCGCCGCCGCGCAGGATGCTCGCGCCGCCGGCGCGCACCTTGAGCGCGGTATCGGTGATCTGGTCATCGTTTTCCACGGAACAGGGGCCGGCGAAGAGGGCCAGCCTGCGCCCGCCCACCTGTACGCCGCCGCAGTCGATCACGCTGTCGGTGGGATGGAATTTTCGGTTGGCCTTTTTGAACGGTTCGGAGACGGGCATCACGCGCTCAACGCCGGGCTGCACCAGAAAATCGTGGGGATCAAGTTTGGCGACATCGCCCAGCACGCCGAGCACCGTGCAATCCACGCCGGCGTTGCGCTGCACCTGCATGCCGTGTTGGCCCAATGATTCGCACAGCGCGCTGATCTGTTCTTCCGTGGCCTGCGGTTTCATGATGATGATCATGGCAAGTTACCTCTCTTCCTGGTTTTCTTCCTGGTTTGTTCAGACTTGTGGCTTCAGCCATACC
>DVMG01000035.1 GCA_018715105.1 Candidatus Ventricola intestinavium | reverse complement strand
GGCCAAGCCCGACAGCATATTTATGCACTGTCTGCCCGCACACCGCGGGGAAGAGGTGGCGGCCGATGTCATCGACGGGCCGCACAGCGTGATCTTTGACGAGGCGGAAAACCGCCTGCATGCGCAGAAAGCCGTAATGGCCCTGCTGATGGGAAAACCGGCCTGAGCCCGGCGGCCGGTTCCCCGTTTTTCTCTTGACATCTCCTTCGGGTGCCGCTATAATAGCCTCAGACAATTCAAAAGACCGCTGGGGGCGCGCATTGCTGAGATGGCCAGAAGGCCTGTCCCTTTGAACCTGTGTAGTTAATCCTACCGTAGGGAAGCGACATACCTGTGAGGTTTCAGGGCCGCAATTCCTTCACGGAATTGCGGCTTTTTGCGGCCAGAGAATTGCAAAAGAAGGAAAGGGGTTTTAACCTATGTTCGCTGAGTTTGCGGAGATTTCCCTGACAACCTGGGCCATTCTCGCCGGGCTTGTGATCCTGGGCGTCGTGCTGTATGTCATGACGCGCGACCGCAGGCGCTGGTCCACGCGCATGATCGCCAACGCGGCGCTGTGCATCGCGCTGGGCTTCATCCTCTCCTACATCAAGCTCTATGAGATGCCGCAGGGCGGCAGCGTTACCCTCGCTTCCATGCTGCCAGTCTTCATGTTCGCCTATGCCTACGGCGTGGGGCCGGGCATGGCCGTAGGATTTGCTTACGGCCTGCTGCAATTCGTGCAGGGCGGCTGGTTTGTCCACCCGATGCAGTTCCTGCTCGACTATCCGCTTTGCTTTGCCATGCTGGGGCTTGCGGGCATTGCCAGGAAACTGCCGGATTCCTGGGGCATGATCCCCGGTATCCTGCTGGGAACCTTTTTCCGCTTCCTGTGCGCGTTTATCACGGGGATCTTTTTCTGGGGAGACGGCGCAGGGGATCAGAATGTGCTGATCTATTCTGCCGTGTATAATGGCACTTATCTCATTCCGGAGGCCATCATCTGCATCGTCTTTGCCAGCGTTCCCCAGGTGCGCAGGCTGGCACGCCAGTTGGCCTTGAGCAAATAATCCCGCCCATGTCTTCCTCCCGTAAAATCGGGAGGACGCATGCCGGACGTTTGGGCGCTGTCTCAAAAAGGCACATTCAAGCCGGGAGAGACAGCGCCTTTGCGCGTCTTCAGGCGGTTCCTTGCGCCTTTCCCCCGCCTGTGCTATAATAAAATTCCATAAAAAACGGGGCTGTCCGGCGGATCCTGAACATACCAAGAAGCAGCTTTTGCGGGAAATAAAGGGCTTTTTTGAGCTTAGGGCCCGGCCCCAACACCCCGCCAAAGCAAAGGGCTTCCGATCGCCCTTTGGAAATCTTCGGGCGCAAATTCTTCGTTTTTGCCTGGAATGTCGGAATTCTTGGCCTGACAGCCCCCTTCTGCGGATTTTCCGGGCGTTTGGGCGCGGGAAACCGGGTTTTGAACAAAGCGGTTTGGAGTTGAGAATCATGGCGTCCTCAAAGCGTGCCCAAAGCCGGTATCAAAGCGGCAGGATGGCCTTCTGCGGGCTGATGGTGGGGTTGTCCGCGGCGTTGATGCTGGCGGGTGGATGGATCCCCATCGCGACATACTGCGCGCCGCTCTATGGCGGCATCCTTCTGCTCCCCGTGCTGATTGAATATGGAAAAAAGAGCGCATGGACGGCCTTTGCTGCCGCCGCGCTGCTCTCCCTTTTCCTTTGCGGAGATAAGGAAGCCGCTTTTTTCTATCTTTTTATCGGATACTACCCCATCGTCAAGAGCCGTTTTGACTCTATCCGGCGCCGTCCCGTGCGCATTGCGGCAAAACTTGTCTTTTTCAATGTGTCGCTTGTGGGGATGTATGCGCTTCTCTCCGCTCTGCTCGGCCTTGAAGTGCTGAGGGATTTTGAGGAGATGGGCGCGGTTCTCCTGGCGTTCTTCGCCGTGGCGATGAACGCCTGCATGCTGCTGTATGACCGGCTGCTCGTCTCCATGTCGCTTCTCTATGTGCGCAGGCTTCGGCCCAAGTTCCGCTTTCTGCGGCGATAAAAGCGCGCGGTTTGCCGGCCTGAGGCGGATGAAGCCGGGCGTGTGCAGGCCTGATTGACAGAAAAAAGCCGCCGGTCGGGTTTTCCTCCATGAGGTTGGGAAATCCAGGCCGGCGGCTTGTATTTCTTAAGCCGTTTCCTTTCCATTTGGCGCACGCAGCGCCTCGCGCCGCTTTTTCGCCTCTTCAAGAAGCGTTCTGGCATGGCGGATGCTGCTCTCGCTTTCACAGTCGGCGCCGCCGACCATGCGTGCCAGCTCCTGTGCGCGCTGCTGCTCATCCAGATGGGTCACTTCCGTACGGGTCACGCCGTCTTCATCGTATTTTCGCACGAGAAACTGCTCGTCCGCCATGGCCGCAATCTGCGGCAGATGCGTCACACAGATGACCTGGTGATAGTTGCCGATTTGGGACATCTTTTCCGCCACCACCTGCGCCATGCGCCCGCTGATGCCGGTGTCAATTTCATCAAAAACCATGCTGCGTGGGATTCCCGGCTTCTGCGCGGAAAGGTTTTTAAGAGCCAGCATGATTCGGGAGAGCTCACCGCCGGATGCCACGCGGGCCAGGGGCTTGAGCGGCTGGCCCAGATTGGCGCAAAACATCATTTCCATGCGGTCCACACCGCGCGCACTGAAGCGGTCGGCCATTTTTTCTCCTGGTCCCAGCGGAGCGAACGCCATCGAAAGCCTGGCATTTTTCATTCCCAGATCCCGAAGCTGCGCTTCCATGCTCTTTTCAAAGCGGCGGGCGGCCTCCTCGCGGGCACGCGTCAGCTGCATGGAGACATCGCCAAGCGCCTTGCCGAGCTGCCTGAACTCCTTTTCCAGCTTTTCTGCCGCCTCGTCGGAATCCTCCAGTTCATTCAATTCCGCTTCGATTCTGTCGCGATAGCGGATCATATCCTGCGTGGTGGCGCCGTATTTCCGGTTCAGACGGCGCAGCAGATCCAGGCGGCTTTCCACGCGTTCGGCATCCTCTTCATCGTATTCCATATCCTCACGCAGGCTGCAAAGATCCCTTGCGGCGTCCTCCACCTCATAGCAGAGGCTGTCAAGCCGCGCATACACGCTTTCATACCGCGGATCGAGCGACGCCACGGAAGAAAGCGCGTTCACGCCCTCCCTGAGCATTTCAACCGCGCAGGAACCTCCGTCCACGCCCTCGCTCAGCAGCGCGCAGGATTCGTCAAACGCGGCCATGATTTTTCCTGCATTGCGGTAAAACACCTTCAGCCGCTCAAGCTCCTCTTCTTCCCCCTCGGACAGATGCGCTCCCTGAAGCTCCTCCAGCTGAAAGCGGAGCATGTCAATGCGCTGCTCTCTTTCCGACACGCTTTTGCGCAGCCGGGACAGCTTCTGCCCCGCCGCATGCCATGCCTCATAGAGCTCTCCGGTACGGTTGAGCAGCGGACGCACCTCATCGGCTGCATATTCATCCAGATAGCCGATGTGGTTTCGGCTGTCCAGCAGAAGCTGGTGTTCATGCTGCCCGTGGATATCCAGCAGCTGGGCGGAAACCTGCTTCAGGGTCTGAAGGGGCACAATGGTGCCGTTGATGCGGCAGATGTTGCGCCCTGTCCCGGTCAGTTCCCGCGAGATGGAGGCTGTGTCCTCATCGCCCATCAGTTCAAGTCCTTCAAGCAGCGCGCGCACTTTCTCATTGTCCAAGATGTCAAACACCGCCTCTACGCGCGCCTTGGCCTGCCCGCTTGCGATCAGATCGCGGT
>DVMG01000284.1 GCA_018715105.1 Candidatus Ventricola intestinavium | reverse complement strand
CCCTTGAAGAGAAGTTTGGCGTGACCGCCGCCGCCCCCGTTGCCGCTGCCGGCGCTGCTGGCGCCCCGGCTGCTGCCGCTGCGGAAGAGAAGACCGAGTTTGACGTCGTGCTCACCGGCTTTGATGCGGCCAAGAAGGTCGCCATCATCAAGGCTGTGCGCGAGGTTGTGCCGGGCCTGGGCCTGAAGGACGCCAAGGATATGGTCGAGGGCGCCCCGAAGACCCTGAAGGAAGGCGCTTCCAAGGAAGAGGCCGAGGCCATGAAGAAGAAGCTCACCGAGGCCGGCGCTACCGTCGAAGTCAAGTAATCCCTTTCCCGAAAAGCAAAGACATCCCTGCCCATGGCGGGGATGTTTTTTCATCCTGTCTGCAATCCGATAGCACATCGGCGAGGAAACAACCGGCATGATATCGGCTGCCGTTTGTTGACATACGCATCGCTCTTTCATTCTTTCATTCAGGACAGCAGGACAGGCGTTGCTTTTCCAGGGATTGTGGGGAGCTTTTCTCCTCTCTTTGGGGGGATAAAAGCGTTTTGCCAGCGGTCTGCAACCGGCAGGATGCCGGCCGCGTCCCCGGCAAAATCAATCCGAACTTGACAAATTCGCAGAGAAAGCGTATCATGATCCATGTTCACATTGGAGGGATCAAGATGAACCATGCCGCCACATCCAAAGACGCCCTGTTGCATGCCGGCCTTCGTCTCGTGTCCGAAAAGGGGCTTCAAGCGCTGAATATGCGCGAGATTTCAAAAGCGTGCGGCATCTCCGTGGGATGTGTGTATCATTATTTTTCCTCGAAGGCCGATCTGATGATCGCCATCGTGGAGAAAATCTGGCAGAAGATCTTCGACAAAAGCGATGGGGAGACGCCGGATGAGGATTTTCGCGCATATGTCCGCTGGGTGTTTGCGTGCATGGCGCACGGACTGAAGGAATATCCGTCTTTTCTGTCCCTGCATGCGCTGGTCCTGCAGCCGGAAAGCCGCGCCGAGGGACGGGCGGCAATGAAAGCGTGCATGGCGCATGTGATGGAGGGCATGCTCTCCGCGCTTCGGGCGGATGGCCTTGTGCGCAGGGAGGTTTTCGACGCGGGTTTTGAGGAAGAGGCGTTTGTGGAGTTTATCTTTCAAAATCTTCTTGCTCTCTCGCAGCAGCAGGCCGATTCATGCGCGTATCTGATCACGCTGATTGAAAAGATTCTGTATTGACGGGTGAAAGGGATTCAAAGAGCCGGAAGAGGGCTCCTTTGTTTTCATCAATATGAACTTTGTTCATATTTTAAAGAGATCCTTCACGGATGTGAACAGACGGACGGGAAAAAAGAAAGGGGCAGACAACATGCAGGCAATTATGGAAACCGCTTTTGATGCGGTGTATCTCATCACGGTCATCACCCTCGGTGTTTTGATGATTTTCAGAAGCCGGGGAAACAGGCAGCATCTTCTTTTCGGAATCATGGCGGTGACGCTTGGCTGCGGCGATGCGTTTCATCTGATACCGCGTGCATATGCGCTGTGTACAACCGGGCTGCAGGATTACACATTTGCGCTGGGGGTGGGAAAGATGATCACCTCCATCACAATGACGGTGTTTTACATTCTGCTCTATCATGTGTGGCAGCTTCGTTACGGCAAGGAGGCAAAGCGGGGCACCACAGCCGCCATGTATCTGCTGGCCGTTGCACGGATGGTGCTGTGCCTTTTCCCCCAAAATGGATGGACAAGCGAAGTGCCCCCTTTGAGCTGGGGGATTGTGCGCAACATTCCGTTTGCCGCGATGGGAGCATGGGTGATTGTGCTGTTTTATCAAGAAGCGAGAAAACAAAGAGATGAAGCGTTCCGCCATATGTGGCTGACCATTGTGCTCAGCTTTGCATTTTATATTCCGGTTGTGCTCTTTTCGGAAAGAGTTCCGATGCTGGGTATGCTGATGATTCCCAAAACATGCGCGTATGTGTGGACGGTATGCATCGGTTTTAACGATATGCGCAGGGCGCAGCGCAGCACGGCAGGCTAAACGGTGCTGCAATCGCAGGCGCATGTTTCCTCCTGGCCATCCGTGGAGGCGCCGCCCCGCAGATTTAAAACCGTTTGAACGAGCACGGGAAGCTCAACCGGTTTGGCGATGTGCGCGTTCATGCCGGCGGCGATGGCGTTGCTGACATCCTCGGCAAAGGCGTTGGCGGTCATGGCGATGATGGGGATTTCCCTGGCGCCGGGCTGATCGCAGGAGCGGATGGCTCGCGTGGCGTCATAGCCGTTCATAATGGGCATCTGCACATCCATGAGCACCATGTCAAATTCTTCCTTCTCCGTCTGCGTCAGGCAGGATACGGCCTGATGGCCATCCGGCACAACGGTGCATGCCGCCCCCGCCATGTGAAGCAGCTCGGTGATGATTTCGGCGTTGAGCTCATTATCCTCCGCTACGAGGAACTGCATGCCGTTCAGGGGTTTTTCGGCCTCGATGCCGGAGGCTTCCTCCCGGGGGGAAAGGCGAAGCCGCTCAACCGTCTTTCTCAGCCCGGCGGCGAAGAACGGACCATGGATGTACGCGCTGATGCAGGCGCTGTCCGTGTCCGGGGACGCGCCGTCATCCAGCGCGATGAGGAGCGCGCCGGCAGGCAGCAGGCTGCGAATGCGGGCGGCGGCCACGGTATCCGCGGCGCCGGAGGCCTGCGGTCCCAAAAGCACCAGATCGGGCGTGCGCTCAGCCTGCTGAGCTGCGCAGAGGAGCCGCTCTGCGTCGGCCATGCCGGTGGCGCGCATCATCTCCACCCCGGTGCCCTCCATGGCGTGCAGCATGGCGGCGAGCATCGGCTCGTCGGTGCAGAGGATCAGCAGGCGGCGAATGCCATGCTCCCGCCAGAAAGAGGGGCAGGGTTCCGGCGCAGCGATGCCGAGCGTGAGCTCAACGGTGAATGTGCTGCCTGCGCCGCACTCGCTTTCCACGCGAATCTCTCCGCCCATCAGATCCACCAGATCTTTGGTGATGGCCATTCCCAGCCCGGTTCCCTGAATGCATTGTGTGGCGCTGTTCGCCTCGCGTGTAAAGGGGTTGAAGATGGTGCTCAGGTAATCCGGGCTGATGCCGATCCCATTGTCCCGGACGGTGATGCGGATGCGCTGCTGATCGGGCTCCTCCTGAGGCAGGCCCTCAAAGAGGAGATGGATCTCTCCGCCGTCGGGGGTGTATTTCGCCGCGTTTGACAGCAGATTAAAGAGAATCTGGTTGATCCGCAGCTTATCCCCTATCAGGTTTTCACACAGAATGCCCTGCACATGGATGAGAAAACGCTGCTTTTTGGCGTCCATCTGAGGGCGAAGCACGGTATTGACGCTGTCTACAAGTTCGCAGAGGTTGAAGGCCGTGGTGCGGAGGGCTGTTTTTCCGCTTTCGATGCGGCTCATGTCCAGCACATCGTTGACAAGGCCCAGCAGATAGCGGCTGGCGGAAGCGAGCCGGACGGCATGCTCCCGCACTTTCTGAGGGGATTCCGCGTCGCGTCCCAGCAGTGTGGCCAGCCCCACGATGGCGTTCATCGGCGTGCGGATATCGTGGCTGACGCTGCTGAGCAGATTGCTCTTGGCGCGGCTCAGGGCTTCGGCCATCTGGGCGTTGCGAAGCGTCTGCTCCCGTGTCTTGGCATCCAGAAGGCGCTGCACACGCCCCGTGTGGTGTGTGTAAAACACGGCCAGCAGGAAACTGCATGGCATCAGACACAGGATGAGCAGAAAGGTTTGCAGCAGGAATGCGCTTGTCTGCCGCAGAACCGTCCGCGCGGGCGCAAGCAGCACGAGGAAAAGGCCCGTGTTTTTTTCAATGGGAGCATAACACAGCAGCATTTTGCCCGAATGGAGGCGCAGTGAATCGGTTCCCGCCCAGCCCTGGCGCAGAGACGAGGCAAACCGCGCCACGGACGGCACCTCGTTTTCCCCATTATTGAGCAGGTCAAACAGGTTTCCGCGCAGCGTGCTGCCTGAATGAAACAGGATTTCACCCTGCGCGTTGAGAATGCAGAATGTTCCGTTTTCCCCATGCAGCGCATGGGAAAGCAGCGTCAGGGCGCCGTCTGTTCCCGCGGAAACGCTGCTCAGCTGCGTTCGCAGGACGGTGCACTGCGTTTGTGTGTATTTCAGCAGGTCGGCTGCGGTATGCCGCCAAAGCCGTGCATACATCTGGCACGCAAAGTGGATGGACGCGGCTGCCATGGCGCAGAGGAGGAGGACGATGGCGACGGCAATCCGCCGGCGGCGGCAGAGGATGTAGCGCATAGGAGGGCCTTCACTTCCTTGTCACGTGAATGCGCGTGAATGGGTGTGGTTTCATGCTCTATATATATGGCGAAATATACACGGTTATGCGGATTATGACAGAAATATTAGATGAATTTATAAAAAGAAGCCGCCTTCACGGCGGCTCAGAACGCTGACAAAGGGGATTTGTTCCCTGGGGAGAAAGAACAGAGCCCTGATTCTGCGGCGATACGCTTTCAATCGGGTGCATCAAACAGCCGGGGTCAGAAGAAAGAATTCTCTCCGGCATTTGATGCAGTTTTATGGATTTTATGCCGAATCCCTCTGACTGATTCCGCACCGGATCAGGATGGTTTGGGCGCAGGAGCAGACGCTCAGGCGGGTGGTATCCACCTTTTGTGTGCTCAACGCATCATACAGGGGAAGATAAGCCCGGGCACGTTCAAGAACATCCGCAGTACGCAGGCCCGCGGCGATATCTTTTTCCAGCCTTTCGGTGAGCGTCTTTTCATCGCAGACCAGGGAAAGGAGATGAACGCGGCAGGCGTGCGTATCCAGCCGGCTCAGAAGGGTGTCGAGAATCTCCTGCCGGTGCATCACCCAGCAGAACA
>DVMG01000283.1 GCA_018715105.1 Candidatus Ventricola intestinavium | reverse complement strand
TACCCAATGACAAGACTCAAAACAACCTCCACGCCCTCTTCCTTGAGGACGCGGCAGGCCTGCGTGCCGGCGTAGTCAAACTCCGCCGCCTGGCCGATGACGATCGGGCCGGAGCCGATGACCAGCACTTTTTTGATGGATTCCTTCTTTGGCATGCCTGTGTCCCCCTTATTTGCTCTTGCTTTCGCGCACCATGGTGAGGAAGTCGTCAAACAGATAGCTCGTCTCGCGCGGGCCGCCGCAGGCTTCCGGGTGGAACTGCACGGAGAACGCCCTCCTGTCCGTATAGCGCACGCCTTCCACCGTTTTGTCGTTCCAGTTGACATGGCTGACCACCGCACCCGCGGGCAGGTGATCCGGATCCACCATAAAGCAGTGGTTCTGCGGCGTAACCGCGCATGTGCCGCGCACGAGATCCTTCACCGGGTGATTCGCGCCGTGATGGCCGTATTTCATCTGTACCGTGCGCCCGCCCATGGCCAGCGCCATCAGCTGGTGCCCCAGGCAGATGCCGAACACCGGCACCCGGTCCATCAGCTCGCGGATGGCCGCAATGGCCGCGGGGTTATCCTGCGGGTCCCCGGGGCCGTTTGTGAGCATGACGCCGTCGCATCCGCGCTCAAGAATCACCCCGGCCGGCGTATCCGCCGGATACACCCGAAGCGTGCATCCCCGCCTGTTCAGGCTTTGCAGGATGCCGCGTTTGAGGCCAAAGTCCATCACCGCGATGGTCAGATCCCCATCTCCCGCGATTTCATAGGGCTCCGGGCATGTGCACTGCGCCACCTGATCGTGCATCTCGTGCGTGCGCGCCAGTTCAAAATCCTCCTGCGTGGGCTCACCCGCCACGATCCGGCCGCGCAGCGTGCCAAACACGCGCACATGCTTGGTCAGCGCGCGGGTGTCCACACCGCAAAGGCCCGTGACGCCCTGCTCGTCCAGATACGAGTCAAGCGTCTTTTTCATCTGCCAGTTGCTGGGGGTATCGCACAGTTCGCTGACCACAAACCCGCGCATGCGCACGCCGCTGCTCTCATAATCCACGTCGTTGATGCCCACGTTGCCGATCAGCGGATAGGTCATGCATACGATCTGCCCGCAGTAGGACGGGTCGGTCAGCGTCTCCTGATAGCCTGTCATGCCGGTGGTGAAGACGACCTCGCCCGTCACCGGAGCCCTGCGCCCAAACAGTGTTCCCTCATAGCGGGAACCATCTTCCAGAATCAGGTATGCCATCGGCTCTCTCTCCCTCTTTGTCTGCTTGATGTCCCATGTAAAATCCGTGAAAACTCAGGGGATGTTTTGGGTATGATACCGCATCGTTCAGACCGTGTCAAGAATGAACCGGCCCGATGGGCGGTCTCTGCCTTTCCGGGCGGATACAGCCAAAAAGAAAGCCGCCAAAAGGCGGCGTTCATACGGCGGAAAAGGCGAAAATGGAAAAAGGAAACAGCCTCCCCTGCGCAGCCCCGTTCACCCATGCGGTGCGCTTCATGCCGTTTCCTCCTTTCCGTATGTCTGTTTTCCGCCTGGAAAGGCTTATCTGTACATCATTTCCTCGCGGCGCGGGCCGTTTGAAACCATCCGGATCGGGCATCCGATCTGCTCTTCCAGAAACTCCACATAGCGGCGCGCGTTTTCAGGCATGTCCGCAAAACTGCGGATGCCGCGCGTGTCGCACTTCCACCCCGGCAGCGTCACATACACCGGCGTGCAGCGCTCCAGCTTCGGCGTGACCGGGAAGCGGTCGATGCGTTCGCCGTCGCACATATAAGCGATGCACACCGGAATCTCATCCAGATATCCCAGCACATCCATGTTGGTCAGCGCCACCTCGGTTGCCCCCTGCATCTGGCAGCCATAGCGCGTGGCCACACAGTCAAACCAGCCCACGCGGCGCGGACGGCCCGTCTTCGCGCCGTATTCCCCGCGGTCGCCGCCGCGCTTGCGCAGCTCTTCCGCCTCTTCCCCAAACAGTTCCGTGGTGAAGGGGCCCGCGCCCACGCAGGAGGAATAGGCCTTGGTCACGGCAATGATCTCCTTGATGGCCCACACCGGCACGCCTGCGCCCACCGGCGCATAGCCCGCCAAGGGCGAAGAGGAGGTGACCATCGGGTAGATGCCGTGATCCGGGTCGCGCAGGGTGCCCAGCTGGCCCTCCAGCAGGATGTTTTTCCCCTCGCGCACGGCCTGCATCAGATAGGCATCCGTGTCGGCCACAAACGGCCGGATACGCTCGGCCAGATCCGTCAGCTTGGCCAGCAGCGCTTCCAGATCCACCGGCGGCTTGTGGTAAAGGCCCGTGATCAGCGCGTTCTTGATCTCCAGCGCGTGCGCCAGCTTTTCCCGCAGCACGTCCGGCTCATAGAGCTGGCACAGCTGGATGCCGATCTTCTGATATTTGTCCCCATAGAACGGGGCAATGCCCGACTTGGTGGAGCCAAACGAGTTCTTGCCCAGCCGTTCCTCCTCATAGCAGTCAAGCGCGATATGGTAGGGCATAAGCACCTGCGCCCGCTCGGAGACGAGCACCTTCGGCTGCGGCACCCCCTGGGCGGTCACCTCGCCGAGCTCGCGAAGAAATGCCTCGATATCCAGCGCCACTCCCGGGCCGAGCACGTTGACCACGTTCGGGCTGCATACACCGCTGGGCAGCAGGTGAAGCGCAAAGCGTCCATAGTCGTTGATGATAGTATGGCCTGCATTTGCGCCGCCCTGAAAGCGGACGACGATGTCGGACTGGGCGGCAAGCATATCGGTAATCTTGCCTTTGCCCTCATCGCCCCAGTTCGCGCCGACAATGGTGCGCACCACGGAGGATCAACCCCTTTCACAAAGAGAAAGCGGCGAAAGCCGCATCAAGAAATGTGTTTTAACCAGTCATTTATGATACAGGAAGGACGGCCCTTTGTCAAGGGATTTGACATGCTTTGCACGAAAAGCGCGAAATATGCGTTCTACCCCTGCGGATGTCTCAGGGGGCAGCGCCCCCCGCCGGGGCGTTTTGAGCTTTTTCCCGCGCTTCAGCCCGCACAGGCGTTTTCCTCCTCCTCGCCTGGTTCCAGGCTGGGCACGTCGCCAAACACCCGGTCAATGAGCCCTTTCAGCTCCCGCCATGCCTGCGTCAGGCCGAGCTCCCCCTCCATCAGGGCCGCGCAGCTGCGGTAATACCATGCGTGCATCCGCTTGTCCTGCTGATGAAAGCGGAGGAACACCGCCTCCCCTTCGCGTGCATAATCCCGGCCGATGGCGCGCATGTTGCTCAGCTTATCCGCCAGCGCCACAATCTGGGCCTCGCGGCTTCCGGCTTCAAGGCGCCTGACGGTTTCCCGCTTGCGCATCCCCCAGCTCCGGCAGGGATTTCCGCCCTGCGGCTGGCTCTCGTCGCGCACCAGATCCGCCACCCTGGAGCCAAACCGCGCCAGGAGCGTATCATAATCCACCGCGCAGTCCTCCATCACATCATGCAGCGCCGCGGCGGCCAGCACATGCGGGTCATCCGTGAGGGTGGATGCGATGGCCACCGCCTCCATCGGGTGCACGATATAGGGGATCTGTGAACCTTTTCGCAGCGCGCCGTCGTGTGCCTGCGCCGCAAAAACAACGGCCTGTGTCACCAGCGTCATGGGCTCCCTCGCTTTCCGCTTACATCGGTGCGTCGTATTCTCCGTCAAACACATGCGCGGCAGGCCCGGTCATGAAGACATGGCCCGTCGTCTCCTCCCACTCGATGAGGAGCTCGCCGCCGTCCAGCACCAGCTGCGCCTTCCGCCCGGCCAGGCCACACAGGCTGGCCGCCACAAGCGCCGCGCAGGCGCCCGTGCCGCAGGCAAGCGTCACGCCGCTTCCCCGCTCCCACACCCGCATGCGCAGCCACCCCGGTGACAAAACGTTGACAAACTCGATATTCACTTTTTCCGGAAAAGCCGGATGGCTTTCCAGCGCAGGTCCATAGCGGCCCAGGTCAAGCCCCTCCACCGGCTCGTCAAAAAAGAGAACTCCGTGCGGGTTGCCCATCGAGACGGGCGTAATCTCAAACACCCGGTCAAGCGCCCGGATCTCCCTGCGCGTGACGACGCCCTTTCCCAGCAGGCAGGGCACGCGTTCGCATTCCGTGACCGGCCTGCCCATATCCACGCGCACGCTTTCAACCCGGCCGCCCCACACCGTGAGGTAAAGCGTCCGGATGCCTGCGCCCGTTTCCAGCGTGAGCACGGTCTTGCGCGTCATCCCCCGCTCATAGACGTATTTGGCCACACACCGGCTTGCGTTGCCGCACATGGCGCTCTGAGAGCCATCCGCGTTATACATCACCATGCGGAAATCCGCCTTTTCGCTGGGGGCGATGAGCACGAGGCCGTCGCTGCCCACGCCGAAATGCCTGTCGCTGAGGGCCTTTGCCAGCTTCTGAGGATCCCCAATTCTCTCTTCAAAGGTGTTCACATACACATAATCGTTGCCAATGCCCTGCATCTTGGTGAACTTCATGGGATCTGCATCGCCGCCTTTTCTTTCCCCGGACTTTTTCTTTTTTATGATACTGTATGGATTCGAGCCCCGCCCGGTTCTTTCCTGCAAGCATGCGCAAGTTTGGCATATCTTTCTCCCGCCGGGCCCCGGTTTCAACGCGCCGGCAAAGTGTTATGGGACATATTTTTTATCAACAAAACAAGATTTGGATAAAATCACGAAATCACATTGACAGAAAACCGACAAAAAGCTATACTGGGGTTAAGCCGTAAAACGACTGCATGATAAGGAGGATGAAAAAGAATGAAACGGTTTTTGTGCGTAGCCTGCGCGCTGATTCTCGCCCTGAGCCTGACCGGCGCCGCAGCCTTCGCCGAAGGGCTGACCGACGGCGTTTATGAGGGCACCGGAAACGGCTTCGGCGGTGAAATCCGGGTGAGCGTGACGGTGGAGGGCGGCCAGATTGCCGCGGTGGATGTGCTCAGCCACAGCGACACGGCCGGCATCTGCGATCCGGCGCTGGAGCAGGTGCCCGCAGCGATTGTGGAAAAACAGAGCGCCGATGTGGATGCGGCCTCCGGCGCGACGCTGACGTCCAACGGCATCATGGCCGCGGTGAAAAACGCCCTGGGCCAGGATGAGGAAGACGAGCAGGTCTTAACCATTGAGGATCCGGATGTGCTGGTGATCGGCGCCGGCGTGGCCGGCATGCGCACGGCCATTGAGGCCTGCGAAAACGGCGCGAAGGTCGTCATCCTGGAAAAGACCGACCGGGTGGGCGGCACCATCGGCGGCGGTACGCTGATCGGCATCAACAGCAAGCTTCAGGCCGAAGCCGGCATTGAGGACGATCCCCAGCTGCTGGTGGAAGATGTGCGCCGTCTCAATGAAGGCTATCGCAGCCGCAATCCCGGCGTGGAGTACACCTGGAATGAAGATCTGACGCTTTACTTCGCCGAGCACTGCGGCGAGGAGGTCGATTATGTGGTCGATCTGGGCGTGGAGTTCGCCTCTGAGCAGAGCCGCACCCCCTCCCAGCCTACACTCTATGAGCCGCTGAGCGTGGATCGTGTCTCCAGCTGCGTTCGTTCTTCCCTCACGGACGTGATCTACGGCGCTCTCAAGCCCTATATCGACGAGGGCCAGTGCTGCATCCTCTTTGAAACCCCCGCTACCGAACTGCTGATGGACGGGGAGACCGTCATCGGCGCGAAGGCGGAAGATGGCACGGAATATCTGGCCAAGTCCACCGTGCTTTGCACAGGCGGCTATGGCTATTCCGAGGAGCTGGTCACCCGCTATAACTTCAAAAACTTCACCACCACTTCTTCCTGGTTCTCCACGGGAGACGGCATGCTCATGGCGGAGAAGGCCGGCGCTGTGCTGAGCAACATGGATTTCCTCACCGCTTATGCCGGCGGCCTCAAGACGCCGGAGGGCGGCCTGACGCGCACCATGTCCATCCGCGTGAAGGATTTCCCCTATCTGATTTTCATCAACAAGGACGGCGAGCGCTTCGTGGATGAGCTGGGCAATGAGGACGGTTCCAGCTATGACGAAATCACCTCCTGGTGGACAAAGGGTGACAACATCGTCTACATCATGGTGGATCAGGCGATGGTGGATGACCTGAAGGCGCAGGGCAAGCCCATTATCACCGGCGATACGGACTGGTCCAAGTTTGAGGATCAGCTGGCCAAAGGAAACATCCTTTTCAGTGGCTCGACGATTGAGGAAGTGGCCCAGAAGGCGGGCATCAACGCCGAAAACCTTGAAAAGACCATTGAAAAATACAACGTCTATGCCGAAAACGGCTATGATGAAGACTTCGGCCGTACCCGCCTGATGAAGGCCTTCACCGGCGGCACCTACTACATCTTTGAGACCACGCCCTATATCATGATCACCGAGGGCGGCCCCCTGATGAATGAAAAGGCGCAGGTCATCAACGCCGAGGGCGATCCCATCCCCGGCCTGTATCAGGCGGGTGAAATCGTGGGCACCGCCAATGTGTTCGGCCGCACCACCATCGGCGGCACGGGCAACACGGGCAACCTGGTCTGGGGCAAATTGGCCGGCGAAAACGCGGCGAAATACGCTCTGGGGCTTGAGTAAGCCTTCCCTCCTGCAGGAGCCGGGCATAAAAAACGGGGTTTTCTCCCTTCGGGGAGAAAGCCCCGTTTTTATCCCGTTCGTCCGCCTCCCTGGAGGAGGAGGGTTGAGCACCTGATGCCACATGCCGCATGCGTCCTGAAGGGGCGCAATCCCCTACATGAAATGCTGAAACAGGTGCAGGGCCTCCTGCCAGCGCGGGTCGTCCGCAGCCAGCAGCGCCAGAATCTCCGTGAGCGTCACCGCAATCCAGCCGTTTCCCCGGCCCCACGGCACCCTGCTCATCGCTTTTTCCTCCACAAAATAGATGTGAGAGAAAATCTTCTCTTCCTCAATCCACAGCCGCTTATAAAAGCCCTTCACCTGGCGATACACTTCATCTGCATAGTTCGCCTCCCCGGTCAGGCGGGCCAGTCTGGCCAGGAAGGGGCAGCTCATATATAAATCATCCGCCCACATCGTGTGAATTTTGTATAAAGGGAACGCCGTGAACCGCGGCAGGCCTCGTCCCAGCGCGGCTGCCACTGGATGCTGCCCGAAGGCAGAGACAGTGTGTCGCCATATCCTGCCCTGCTCAACAGCCTCCTGCATCTGCCGGGTGTCCATTGCCCCGGGAAGTGGCCCGATATGTGCAAACCCCTCGATTCCCTCCACCTCGTCAAACGGGCGTGTGGGGGCGGACGGAAAGCAGGTAATCGCGCGTCCACCGGAAGGGATAACGCGGATAGGCTATATAGAGCATCAGTCCCCAGCTGTTTTCGCCCTTGCGGCATTTCATCAGCAGGTCGTTTTTTCCCTCGCGCATCTGCACCGGCACCTGGTGATAGTCCTCCTGCGTTAGTTCGTGCAGCCCTTTTTCCTGCGCATTGCCCGCATAGACCTTTTCGCCATTGAACCAGATTTCGGCATTCCCGGCGACGTTTAAAACCGCCTCACAGTCCCGATCAGCCACGGCGCAGGTTCTGATATAAGCCAGGTCGCCCACGCTGGCCTGCGGATAGGTCGTCTCAAGATCCAGTTCCGCCATCTGGGAGATGGGGGCAGGGCCATATGCTCCTGCTTAAAATACGGGCGCAGGGTCAGCGGCACCCGGGGGCCGGTGTTCCAACATCCTGCCGCTGATCAAGCGGATCGCGGCCTGCGGATTCCTCGGTGATACGCTGAATGTTCCGGCTGAAGAACCTCGTTCATCCAAATCCATTCCTTTCGTTTTTCTGTTCTTCCTGCTTTTTGGGCCTTTCATCCGGCCACTTAAAAAGGGGAGAACGATGCCCACAGGGAAAATGCGCTTCCCCGCCCTGCATGCGTCACTCCTTCTTTTTCACCCTGCGGTAGCGCACACCTGCGTAAACAAGCATGCAGCACCATCCAGCGGCGCAGGCCCACGCCGCGCCGAGCAGGCCCACGCGCGGCACAAGCAGACCCACCGCCAGCGCGCGCACGGAAATCTGGATAAAAGTCGCCGCCAGGGTGGTGCGCATTTCGCCCATGCCGCGGAAATATCCCTGGATGCCGTTCGTCAGACCGGGCAGGATGTAAAAAAACGCCATCAGGGCCAGATAATCCACGCCCATTTCGACCATGCCCGCTCCATCCTGCGCGGCAAAGAGCCGCATGAGCGGCTCCTTGAGCGCGAGCGTCACCAGGCAGATCAGCACGCCGTATGCCGCCTCGATCCCCATGCCGCAGGCAAGGGTTCGCCCGATGCGCTCCCGCCTGCCCGCGCCGCGGTTCTGCGCGATACACGTCATCATGCCCGAGGAGATGCTCTGTTCGGGAATGCATGCAAAATCATCCACCCGGCTCACCGCGTTGAACGCCGCAATCATGGTGATCCCCTGCGCGTTGATCACGCTCTGAATCAGCGCCTTGCCCACCGGCTGGCAGGCCTGCTGAAGCGCCGTCACGGCGCCGGACGAAATCGTTTCCTTCAAAAGCGCCCGATCCACACGCATCTCGCGGATGTGCAGAATCGGGATCCTTCTGCGGATATGCCACGCACACAGCAGCGCGCTGACCGCCTCGGCCAGCACCGTCGAGGCCGCCGCACCCGTCACCCCCCAGTGCAGCACCCCCACGAGCACCGGGTCCAGCCCGGCATTGAGCACGCTGGCCAGGGCCAGGAAGATCACAGGTGTGCGCGAATCGCCCACGCTGCGCAGGGCCGCCGCGAGGATGTTATATTGAAACGTAAACGGGAAGCCCAGAAAGATGATGCGCAGATACCGGGTGGCCAGGGGCAGGATTTCCGGCGGCACGTTCATCAGCCGCAGGATCGGCCCGGAAGCGGCAAGCCCGGCCAGGAGCACCACCACCGAGGCCGCCGCGCCAAAAAGAACGGTCGTGGCCACTTCCCGGCGCAGGCTCTCTTCGTCGCCCGCTCCGTAAAACCGGCTCATCAGCACCGACGCCCCGATGCTGATGCCCGATACTCCCAGGATCACAATCGTCATCACCGGATTGGCTGAGCTCACGGCGGCCAGCGCGCTCTCCCCCGCAAATTTGCCGATGATGATTGAGTCCACCGCGTTATACGTCAGCTGGAAGAAATTTCCCAGGATCATGGGGATGGCATACGCCAAAAGATGCCGCGCAATGCTTCCCTCTGTCATCCTGTGCATCGTCCTCGCCTCCTGTTGATTCCCGCACAGCCTGTCAGAGGGGGGCTATATCAAGCTCCCGCGCGATCTGCCGCAGCTCGGCCAGCGTGTTTTCCTCCACCGGCACGCCGTTTTCAAGGCGGTCGGCCATCGCCTCATGGGCCTTTTCCCCGGGCGTATAGATGCGCTCCTGCCCGGGCGCCTTCTCGCTGTCGCGCAGCATCTGCAGGTATTCGCTCATCCGCGTGCGGATCTCGTGCGCATCGCCGAACATCGCCGGATCAAACGCCAGGAAGAAGTGGCTGGTGTGGTCGCCGTGCGCGCCGCACATCTGTGGGCAGAGCAGTCCCTGGGCCAGCACACCCGTGAGCGCCTCCACCATGATGGCCAGTCCGTATCCCTTGTGCCCGCTGTGCGTCTCCCCTTCTCCTCCCAGCGGCAGGATCCCTCCGCGCCCGCCCGCCAAAATGGAGGCATTCATCGCATGCGCATCCCGGCACACGCGTCCTTCGCCGTCGATCGTCCATCCCTCGGGCATCTCCCTGCCCCGTTTGTCATAGACTTCCACCTTGCCCAGGGTCACCACCGTTGTCGAGGCGTCAAACCAGAATGGATAGGGATCGGCCGGCATGCTGAAGGCCAGCGGATTGGTGCCCAGCATCATCTCCCGCCCAAACGTGGGCACCATGATGGGGCCCGTATTGGTCATGGAGAACGCGGCGAGCCCCTCCCGGGCCGCCATCAGCGGGTAGTATCCCGCAATCCCATAGTGAGAGGAATTGCGGACCGCCACAAGGCCTACGCCTGTTTTTTTCGCCTTTTCCATGGCTGTCTCCATGGCCCTGGCCGCCGTCAGCTGCCCCATGGCAAAATGCCCGTCCATCAGCGCGGAAACGGGCGTTTCGCGCAGGGTTTGCGCATGCGCATGCACGTCGATGCTCCCGGAGGCGATGTTCTGATGATAATACATCATGCGCTGCGCGCCGTGGCTCTCAATGCCGAACAGATCCGCCTGCATCAGCACATCCGCTATGCGCTGCGCCTGATGGGTGTCAAATCCCTCTTTTTCAAATGCGCGCTCCATAAACGCGCGAAGCTTTCCGGCCTCAATCCGGATATCGCTCATTCTTCAGTCCTCCTCACGATTTAAATTCTGATTCAAGCCGCCGGTAGAGCCTGTATGTTCTCGTGTCATGGAGATCGAATACGCCGGTTTCTTCCGCCACAAGCTCATATCCGTCTCCCACATCCCTGTATCGCGTCACGATAAACTGCGTCTCGCGCCGCTCGATGTATCCGGCAAGGGCCTGCTTTTTTTCTTCCGTCTGCAGATTGTTGTCCGCAAAGTACCGGCAGCTGGGCGTGATTCCCGCCGCCAGGTAAAATCCCTGATCAAGGCTCGTCAGGTCAAGCAGCGTGGGGCTCTCCTCTTCCCGCATGATGGCGGCAAACACGGTCTGCGGCATCTGTTCCCGCTTCACCTCCATCAGCGGCACGGCCGCGCACAGCGCCCGGCACACCGGCAGGATGGCGAGCACAAGCCCGCCGCACAAAATGGGGGCCGCTTTCGTTCCGCAAGCCGGTTTTTCCCATCCCGCCAGCGGAGAAAACCCCAGCGGGCACAGCGCCGCAAACACCAGCGCATAATAGGGATGGGCCATCTCTCCCCAATAGACGGTGAGCAGCAGCAGGCCCGCCCCCAGCGGCACGGCTGCGGCCTCAAACAGCCAGCCCTTCTTTCGGGACGCCAGCGCGCTTCCCATTCCCCACAGGCAGCCCAGCGCGGCCATCCCCGCGACGGCGGGATTGGCCGCGCTCTGTGTGCGCAGATAGGCCAGCGCGTTGAGCACATGGCCGCCCCCTGTCATCGGTTCCCCGCTGTATGTAAACAGGTTCTGGACGAAGTAGACGTCGATACACGCCCCCAGCGCCCCGTTTGCCCCTAAATACAGCGCCGTGGGAAGGAGCAGCGCCAGCATCCCGCCCAGCATGGCCATCCCCGCTCCGGCCGCGCGGCGGATGCCTCCCGTCCAGGCCTCCCAGCCAAGCAGGCAGGCTCCCAGCCCGAAAAACAGGCCGCATCCGGTGTATTTGATCAAAAACACCCAGCCCGCCGCCGCGCCGAACGCCGCGTGCAGCCGCAGCGGATGCGCGCATGCCGGCCCCTCCCGCATCCGCCGCAGCGCAATAAAAAGCCCAGAAGCCAGCGCGGGCAGGCAGAATTCCTCCGCGCTTCCCCCCTGTGTAAAGGCCGTGCAGGTGGCGGTCAACATGGCCGTGGCCGGAATGGCCAGGCAGGAAAGCGCGCCCCTTCCATACAGGCGTATCCCCGCATAGCCGACAAGCAGCGTTGCGGCCAGGCTTGCCGCCTCCAGCATAAACACGCCGGCAAAGTCCGTGCCGGACAGGCACGCCCCCAGCGCGTAGAGCAGATACAGAAGCGGTCCCTTGTGGTCAAACAGGTCGCGATACGGCATCAGGCCCTGCGTCATCCCACGGCCGATGGTAAAGTAAACGTTGGTATCCGTCCAGAAGTTCGTCGCATACAGCGGGGAGCTGGTGGTCGCCACGCTCAGCGCCAGCACGGCGCACAGCAGGGAAAGCCCTCCGGCAAACAGGATTTCGCGTCGGCTCATTCGCTCTTCCTCCTGTACAGATAAAACATCTTGTTGATCCGGTTGCTGTCGTCATAACCCGCATCCTCGGCGATCCGCTCATAGCGGTCAAATTCCTGCGGCAATTCGTTCCACGTCACCAGCACATAATCCGGGATGCCTTCGCGCACATAGCGGTCAAGCTCCTGATCCATTTCGTCAAGCGCCACGTTCAGCCGCACAAAATACTTCTGCTGCGGCAGTGCACCGCTTGTCAGATAAAGCCCGTCGTCCAGATGATTATACTGCAAAAGCGTCGCGCCTTCCTCGATATAACCGGCCAGCCTCCCCTGCGCCAGGTCATCAAGCTTCTGCCCGCGCAGGAAGGCGTTCGGCGTCATCTGCCAGGCCACCGCAGCCGCAAGCAGGCATATGCCGGCTGAAGCCGCGCCCCGAACGGGTCCCAGCGCCGTCCGCCGTGGGGCGGTTTGCCTGCGGTTTCCGCGCCCCAGCCGGATGACCGCCCCGGCGGCCCGCCGCGCCGCCGGCACGGCCAGCACAGCAAACGGCGTCATGGCCATCGGGCTGTAGGGCCACACGCGCCCCAGCAGAAAAACCGTGATCATCTGCCCTCCCGCCATCGCCAGCACGCACAGCTTCGCCGCAGGCGTTTTGTCCCTGTAAAGGCAAAAGGCGGCCAGCCCCGCCGCTGCGGGAACTGCCCACAGCGCGTTGTCCCGAAGGAGGCGCAGGGCTTCGCGCCAGGTCATCTCCTCGCCTGCGCCGTAAAGAAAAATGTTGTGGATCAGGTAAGCCTGCACGGCATCCCCAAGCGCCCCCTGAGCGGCAAAATAGACCGCCCATGCGAGTACGGGCATCAGCATGCCGCAGAGAAAGGCGCCGGCATGCTTCACAGCGCGCGCCAGACCTCCTTCTTTCCATGCGGCCACGCCTTCGCATACACACAGGCCGATATACAGCCCCAACAGGGTATACTTGATCGTCGCCACCAGGCCCGCCATCAGCCCGCAGGCCATCAGGCGCGAGGGCCGCATGGGCCCCTGCGCGCGTCCATACTCGGCAAGGGCGATGTCCATCGTCCAGACAAAGAGAGGCAGGCAGAATTCCTCGGCACTGTCCCCGCGCGAAAAAGCCGCGCCGGTGAGCACGCAGGCCGCCATGAGCGCCACAAACGGCAGCGTCGGAATCACCGGCTCGCTGTCCTTCCTTTCCGCGATCCGCCAGGCGGAAAAAAGCGCGGCTCCCCAGGCCACGATCTCCAGCAGATAGACGCCCAGAAAGCTCCTGTCCGAGATGCAGGCCGCCAGCGCATGCAGCAGATAGAGCGTCGGCCCCTTCTGCTCATAGATATCGCGATATAGCACGCCCCCTTCCCGCATCACACGGCCCACGGTCAGCAGGCAGTTGGCGTCGCCCCACACGTTGATTGGATAAAGCGGAGAACACTGCGAGCAAAACAGCAGCCCCACCGCCGAGGCCACCGCGCAGAACAGCGCGGCCTTCCCCGCCCGCATGCGCCTTGTGCTTTTCAATGGCTTCCCCCCTCCTCATAGCGGGCGATTTCGCGCAGAAATGCGTCTCCATATCGCGCCATTTTTCCCTCTCCCACCCCGGCAACGCGCAGCATGGCTGCTCGCGTGCGGGGTTTGCGCTCGGCCATGTCCCGTAGGGTGGCATTGGTGAAGATAATGAACGGCGGCACGCGCTGTTCCTGGGCAATGCCCTTTCGCAGCGCGGACAGGCGCGAAAACAGCGCCCTGTCCATGCTTGTTTCCCGCGCCATGCGCTGCTTCGCGATGGGCGCGGCGTCTTTTTGCAAAAGCGTCATACGCACCGGCACATCGCCGCGCAGGACTTCCCGCGCGTGTTCCCCGGCCCGCAGAAGCGGATAATCCCCCTCCGTCACGGCCAGCACATCATCGGCGATCAGCTCATCGATCATCAGGCGCACATTCTCTTCCCCTTCGCTCTTCAGGCAGCCAAAGCCCGAAAGCTTGTCAAGCCCCCGCTCCCGAATGCGCTCATCCTTTTTTCCGCAGAGCATGCGGGTCAAAAGTCCGCGCCCATAGCGGCCTCCCAGCGCCATCACAAGCGACACGATCTGCCCGGCCTCGCGCGTCACATCGCGCTCCTGCTCCCGCGCCAAACAGGCGGAGCAATGGCCGCAGCAGGGTTGATCCGCCTGTTCCCCAAAGTATGTGAGCAGGCGTGTGCGCAGGCATCCGCCTCCCGTCGCGTAAAAGGTCATCTGCTTAAGCCGCTCCCGCGCGCGCTCGGCCACCACCCGCTGCGTCTGCGCGTCCATCTGGCTTTCATCCTGGGTGTGATCGATCAAAAAAGCGTTCAGCCGCACATCGCCCGGCTGATAAAGCAGGCAGCACACCGCATCCTCCCCATCGCGTCCGGCCCGGCCTGCTTCCTGATAATAGCTTTCCAAATCTTTGGGCATGTTGTAATGCACGACGAAGGATACGTTTGATTTGTCAATGCCCATGCCGAATGCATTGGTCGCCACGATCACGGGCACACGGTCGGATACAAAATCCTCCTGCGCCTGTTCGCGCAGCCCATCCTCCATTCCCGCATGATAGCCGGCCGCTTTGACGCCGTGCGCGCGCAGCAGGGCCGTGACCTGTTCCACACCCTTGCGCGTGCCGCAGTAGACGATCCCGCTTTGCCCCCTGTGTTCCCCAAGAAAGCGCAGCAGCTCCGCATCGCGGTCGTGCGGCCGGCGCACCTCAAAAAACAGATTCGGCCGGTCAAAGCCGGTCAGCACGGGATAGGGGTTTTCAAGCTTCAGCAGCCGCGCGATATCCCGGCGCACGGCCTGCGTGGCCGTTGCGGTAAATGCGCTTACACGCGGCCGCCGCGGCAGGCCCGCGATAAACGGCTCAATCTGCAGATATCCGGGGCGAAAATCCTGTCCCCACTGGCTGACACAGTGCGCCTCGTCGACGACCACCTGCGCGATGTCAGCCCCGCGGGCAAAGCTCAAAAAAGCGTCTGTCATCAGCCTCTCCGGCGCCACATAGATGATCCGGTATGCGCCCCGGCGCGCATGATCAAGCGCCAGCGCATGCTGGCGCGGGGTCAGCGTGCTGTTCAGATAAGCCGCCCGCACACCGTTTTGAAGCAGCGCGCTCACCTGATCCCGCATCAGCGAAATCAGCGGAGAGACCACCAGCGTGATGCCGGGCAGCACGAGCGCCGGAATTTGATAACATAACGATTTGCCCGCGCCTGTAGGCATCACGGCCAGCACGTCCCGTCCGCGGAGGATGGCGGCCACCGCCTCCTCCTGCCCCGGCCGAAATGAATCGTATCCGAAAACCTCTTTGAGCGCCCTGCGCGCAGCATCCATTGCCGTCATGCTCTCTCCTTTGAAAACCGGTGCCTGTCCCCCGCTGAAAAGGGCGGCCTTCCCTTTCGTGAAATCTGAAAAAGCGCCCTTCTGTGCAAACCCGCCTTATTATATCGCCGCCGCCAAAGCAGCGTCAAGCATAACCGGGGCTTTTTGTGCGCAGGATAGCGGTACAGGAGGTGAGCGAATGAATCTGTATCCCAATCTTTATGCGCTGCTGGAGAGCAACTCCAATGCGCGCCGCCTGTTCGAGCACGCGCCGCCGCAGGTCCGGCGCCAGCTCCTCGTTCGCCAGCAATCCATCCGTTCCGTCGCGGCGCTGGACGCGGCCATCGAGTCGTTTTCACAGGTGCTGTAAATGCAGAAGAGCTCCCGCGGGCCGTCAAGGCCCACGGGAGCTGCATGTTTGCCGGGATTTTTACGGCTGTGTGTTGCGGATCGTCGCGGCAATCTGGGCGGGGGTCTCTTCCAGCTTGGCGTCAAACACAGGCGTGAACCAGAATGTGTATACGCCCGGCTTAACCGCGTCCAGCATCGCGATGCCGCTCAACTTATTCTTTGTATCGGTGAATCGCACGCCCGCCACGCCATTGATCACGCACAGCGCCGCGTTGGGATACACCGTCTGCAGTTCGGCTTTCACCGCTTCGATGTCCTTCTGCTCATCAAGCGCCTCCCAGGCGATCTGCACGGTATCTTTTCCATCCGGGGATGCGGCGCAGTAAAAGACGCCCGCCTGCGCCATGCTCTCGCTTGCCTCAATCTGATACCAGTCAGCGGGCAGGCATATCTCAAAGCCTTCCTCAAAGCGCACCCATGTGCCGTTGTCCAGCGTGCCTTCCGCCGCAGCCATGCCGCAAAGCGCGATCATCAGAGCCGTTATCATCACCACAATCCGTTTTTTCATGACCTTCGCCATCCCGATACAACCATCCTTTCCCCTATGCGCACCCCTTTTAACGCGCTTTGCGCATCGTGCGCACCCGGTGAAGGCGCCTGTGATATCCACGCGCGCTTCCTCTATGATGAGTTTATTATAAAAGATACGGTACGCTTGTGCAAGCCATTTTTGCGCGAATCGCGTTTTTTCTGCCCGCTTCCTGTCGCTTTATGCCGTTTCCTGCCGGCAGGAAGAGCAGCATTCTCCCTTTACAAAAACGGGAGAATTCCCGCCCTCTCTGGGAAAAAAGCCGTCTCATGCCGGAAGAGCGTTGCCGGTGTAGAGCTGGTAATAGCGCCCCTTCTGTGCAAGCAGCTGGTCATGCGTGCCGCGCTCAAGAATGCGCCCTTTCATCAGCCTGTCCATCCCCTCCTGAACCAGCGCCTCGGTTCGCGTGTCAATGGAGGATGTGGCTTCATCCAGGATCAAGACCGGGGGATCTGCAACGGCAGCCCGCACGATGGCCAGCAGCTGGCGCTGACCCTGGCTGAGATTGGCCCCGTCTCCCGTGAGCATCGTCTGATATCCTTCCGGAAGCCGGCGGATAAAGCCGTCCGCATTGGCCAGCCTGGCCGCTGCGACGCATTCCTCATCCGTTGCATCCAACCTCCCATACCGGATATTCTCCATAACCGTTCCGGTGAACAGATGTGTGTCCTGCAAAACCATGCCCAGCGAGCGCCGCAGATCCCCTTTTCGGATTTTATTGATGTTGATCCCATCGTAACGGATCTTTCCGTCGGCCAGATCATAAAAACGGTTGATCAGGTTGGTGATGGTGGTCTTTCCCGCTCCCGTGCTTCCCACAAAGGCGATCTTCTGTCCCGGCGTCGCATACAGCCGGATGTGATGGAGCACGATCTTGTTTTCATCGTAGCCAAAGTCCACGTCATAGAAGGTGATATCGCCTCTCAGCAGGACATAGGTGGTCGTTCCATCCGCCCTGAACGAATGTGCAGGTCGATGTCGTGCAGCGTCTCTTCGCCGCTGCCCTTCCGGTAGGAAAAATTCACGTGATGAAAATCAATCCGGCCGTCCTCGACGTGGGTTCGCGGCTGCTGCGGATTTGTCAGATCAGCCTTTTCCTCCAGAACCTGCGCAATGCGCCGTCCGCGGAAGCGGCTGTCATTTTAGCGCACGCCGGCCTGGGCATCTCGATTCTTCCTGAGCTGTTTATTCCTCCCGATTCCACTCTTTCATGCATTCCGATCCGCTCCGTGGATCCCGTCTCCTTCGGCCTCTATTACAAATCCACGCAGGGAAAGGCCGTGCTCAGGGATCTGCTGGGCATCCTGAAAAGCACCCTGCAGCGTTCAAAAGATCGAGCGCGTTTTGATTCGCCCTTCCTCCCGCTTTGCGTCGTGTTCTTTCCCGTGCATAGACATTTTATAAGGAATCTGTTAT
>DVMG01000282.1 GCA_018715105.1 Candidatus Ventricola intestinavium | reverse complement strand
ATAAGTCTCGTCAATTGAGCAGAACCAGGAACCGGGTGGGCTCCAGAGCTGTTGATTCTGCGCGCGACGGTGCGCTGACTACTCCCTTACAAGTGCTTCCAGTATACCACAATCGCGCTTTTGTGTAAACCTTCAATTGGTTTCCGGTCAACAAAATTTCTCATCCATGCGTCCGACGCAGCTCAGTCCCAGTCCATGTCAACGGTATGAATCCTTCCGTCCTCTTCCGCCGCTCCCTGCATCAGGCACGCCATATAGGCATCCCGAAAGGCATGGGCGAGCGGGTAATGCCGCCTGCCGCCGCGCACGGATCCGCCCATCCTCTCCAGCACCCCGCACACGGCGATGTCCTCCTCGCTCAGGGGAACCTCCCAGCCAAATGGATTTTGATATACACGCCTGCCTTCAAAATCGATGGCGCGCAGGGTGCCGGTCATCGCATCCCTGCTGATCGTCAGGCCTGCATGCAGCGGGCGGCCGTCCTCCCCAAGACAGCGTACCTCGCGGTCAAAAATCTCCCCGCGTGTACCCAGGATACGAATGTGGCTGCTCCTGATCGCGCTGTGATACTGCGTCCCGGCAAAATCATAGGCCGCAAGCCGGCCGTCGGCATAGGCAAACTGCGCCATCACACGCGTCTCTTCCCCCGTCTTTCGGCCGGGCACATAGCCTTCTCTTCCGCCGGTGATGAGGATGGGGAAAGCCTGCCGGTTCGCGCGGATGTCCACACGCCCGTTTTCATCGCCCAAATAAAAGCGGAACAGGCTCACGGCATGATAATCATGCACCATGGACAGCTGGCATCCCGTCACATGGCCCAGCATTCCCGCATCAATCAGCGCCCGGCGCGCCTGATGCGTGGGATAGAGGAAATACTGCTCCGCCAGCTCAAGCAGCGTGCCCGTCCTGCGCTGCACGGCATACAGCTCCCGCAGCGTGCCGATGTGCGTGGCCAGCGGCGTCTCGCAGAGCACGGGCATTCCCGCCTCCATGAGCCGTGCGGCGATCCCTGCCATGCTGTCCTTATTCACGCAGCAGATCACAAATTCCGGCTGTGTTTTCAGCAGCTCCTCCAGCGATGCGCTGGCAAAAACGCCATGCTCTGCCGCAAACGCCTGCGCTTTGTCCTTCGTATGGCATACGACGCCTGTAAGCTCAAACCGTTCCGGCAGCGCCTTGGCTGCACGCACGTAAAACAGGGCGCGCCAGCCGCTTCCGATGATGCCAAAGCGGATTCGGTTTTCCCTTTTTTTGCATGGCTCCATTGCATTCATTCCCCCAAAAAGTCAAGGACCGCTTCCACATAGGGCTCCATCACATCGTCTGCAGAGCCATAAATCTCATGCTTCGCGTTAAAAGCAAGCAGCTTCGCTCCCCGAACCTGCCGCACGAATTCCTCCTGCGGCGGCAGAAGCACAACGGTGTCCTGCCTGGCCTGGCAAAGCAGAAGCGGCGTCTGAATCTTGGCCGTCTGTTCCCGGTTTAAAAGCACATCTGTCACGCCAAACGCCTCACGGACCCATGCATAGGAAGGGGAACAGTTTTGCAGATGCTGCATGCGGACGCGCTTGCTCTGATAGTAATCAAACCGTGCACGGCTGGTGGCGAACGATCTTTCAAACGTCTCCTTTTCCGGGTCAAAGGGCCTGCCGACAAACGCACGCTCGTTCCCTTTTCCCAGCGCACACATCACGCCCGCAATCATGCGGGCCGCCCATCCGGGAAACGGCGCTCCGGAAGGCGCGATCATCGGCGCAGTCAGCACGGCGCGGGCAAACATCTGCGGATGGGCCATGAGCATCATGGCGCCGATGGCGCCGCCCATCGAGTGCGCATACAGGCACAGGGGAAGCCCGCCGCAGCGCGGCAAAACCACGCCGTCCATCAGCGCCTCCAGATCCCGCACATAGTCGCCGAACCGATCCACATGCGTGATGGAAAAATCCTCCACCGCCCTCACAGAGCGGCCATGTCCCCTGTGATCCGGAACAAACACGCAGTATCCTGCCTGCACAAAATACCACGCCATCTCCCTGAATTTTTCTCCTGACTCGGTGTATCCGTGCAGGATCACCACCGCGCGCTTCGCGCCTTGCGGCGCATAAACCTCCACATGCATCGCTCCGCCTTCCGCAAGCGGCATGTCGATTTCCTCCCGCAGCGCGGCCAGCCCCGGCTCCACCACGCGCTCCATCGTCGTCTGAAAGCCGGCCTCTCGAATCAGCTCCATCCTGGCACACCTCCTTTTGGCGTCTCTGATCATTATAGCAAAAACAGGAAAACTCCTGCAAGACGGTTGAAGGCCGCTCCCGTTTTTTACATTTCCTGCTTCCATCAAAAAAACCGGAAAGATCCTCCTCCTTGAGCATCTCTCCGGTTTTGCTTGATTGGGTTTACCCGTTACATCCCTTTCCTGCTTTTCGCTCACCCTTCAGCAGGCCGCGCGTCTTTTCAGCCGCTCAGCGCGGCCGTTGCCAGAATCATCACCGCCAGGCTTGCCGCGGCGGCGACGGGAGCGCTTACGGCAAACACCGCATGCCGGGTCTTGTGGTGAAACACGCGCATGCCCCCGTATGCGCCCACGCCGCCCATCATCCAGGTGGCCAGCAGGAGCGTACGTTCGGGAATTCGCCGCGCTCCCTGGCAGGCCCTTCGCTTATCCGCGCCGTACAGGCTGAACGTGAAAACGTTCATCGCGGTAAACAGCATCCAGCACAGCGGGATCACGGTGCCTGCTCCTCAGGGGCCTCCGTCCGGGAAGCCCCGCCTTCCGGTTTTTCGCCCGATCCGGCCGTTTGGGCCTCCTGCGTCCCGTTCTCTTCAAATTTGGAGGGAAGCTGATTGGGCGCAAGCACGGCCATGAACTCGATGCCTGTGATGGTTTCGCGTTCCAGCAGGATCTTGGCCAGCTCATGCAGCTTATCCTTGTTATCGGTCAGAATCTGCATGGCGCGGTCATAGCAGCTGGCAATAATCTGCTTGACCTCCACATCAATGCGCGCCGCTGTCTGATCCGAGCAGACGAGCTGCGCATCGCCGCTCAAATACTGGCCGGACTGCGTCTCCAGGGCCATCATGCCAAACGTGTCGCTCATGCCCAGGCGGGTGATCATCGCGCGGGCAAGCTTGGTCGCCTGCTCAATGTCATTGCTGGCCCCGCTCGTGATGCGCCCGAAGATCAGCGCCTCCGCGGCACGGCCGCCGCAGAAAGTGGTGATCTTGTCAAGAATCTGTTCGCGCGTCATCAGCAGGCGCTCCTCTTCATCCACCTGCATGGTGTAGCCCAGGGCGCCGGATGTGCGCGGGATGATGGTGATTTTCTGCACCGGAGCGGCGTTTTCCAGCTTGGCCGCCACCAGCGCATGGCCGATCTCATGATAGGAAACCGTCAGTTTGTCGCGCGGGGAGACCACTGCGTTCTTTCTCTGATAGCCCGCGATCACCGTCTCAATGGCCTCTTCCAGATCGCGCTGCGCCACGGCCTTACGCCCATCCTTGACAGCGGCAATGGCCGCCTCGTTGACCATGTTGGCCAATTCTGCGCCGGAGCATCCGCTCGTTGCGCGGGCAATCTGGGTGTAATCGATATTCGGCTCGGTCTTTACATCCTTGGCGTGCACCCTCAGGATGGCCTCTCGCCCCATCAGGTCAGGCAGCTCCACGGGAATACGCCGGTCAAAGCGGCCCGGACGCAAAAGCGCCTTATCCAAGATCTCCGGCCGGTTCGTCGCCGCGAGGATGACCACACCCTTGCCCGCA
>DVMG01000281.1 GCA_018715105.1 Candidatus Ventricola intestinavium | reverse complement strand
TTAAAATGAAAAGAGAGCGGTTCCGTTTACGGGTCCGCCCAGGCCGTTGACAAAACACTTTTCTCCCCAGAAGGGGAGAAAAGATTCTCCCAATTTCCGCAAAAGCAACGCCATCCGGAAGGAAAGCGATGCTTATGTCAACAAACGGAGCGGTTCCCTTGACGGATCCGCCTATGCAAAGGAAACAAGCAGAAGGATCCACGCCATCGGGATGGAAAGGAGTGTGCTATTGAGGATGAAGGATATCGCGATAGACTATTTGGGTGGAAGCGGTTTCCTGGTGGGGCTTGGCGACACCGGTATGCTCTTTGACGCCAGCGAACACGGTTCGGATCAGCGCATGCTCCCGGACAGGGCTGTCCTTTCGGCATTCAAGCGGCTGTATGTCTTTATCAGCCATCACCATGAAGACCATTTTTCTCCCGCTGTTTATGACCTGTGCGGAAGCGACGCGGTCTATATCGTGGGGTTTGACGTCCCAGAGCCTTACCGCGGCGTGCGCATGTCCCCCGGAGAGGAACGCGGCTTTGGGCCGGTGAGCGTCCATGCATACGGTTCCACGGACGACGGCGTGTCCTTCCTGGTCACGTATGCGGGTATTGTTCTTTTTCACGCGGGCGATCTCAACCTGTGGCACTGGCGGGATGAATCCTCCATTACCGAGATTGAGGCGGCTGAAAAGGCTTTTTACGCATGTGTGGCGCCGATCCCCCAGCAGAAAATCGACGTGGCTTTTTTCCCCGTCGATCCACGGCAGGGCAGCATGTACGACGCGGGAGCGGGTTATTTTGTGATGACGGTCAAGCCCCGGTTCATGGTGCCCATGCATTTCCAGGGCCGCGCGGATGTGGCCATGCGCTTTTCCGTGACGGGAGAAACCCCTTATACCAAGATTGTCCCCCTGCAGGAGCCGGGAGATCATATCGACCTGCACATTCCCGATACCGAGGAATCCGCGCCGGACAGGCGGCTTCGCGCGCTTCTGTCCGAGGAAGACAGGGAAGACGGGATGGAAGGCGTTGAAATCGAAGAAACGGATCCGGAAACGGAAAAAACCGAAGAGCCGCCCATCAGCGCGCCGGATGCTGAAAAAGAGCGCCGTCCGGCGGAATCATCGGGGGAAGAAAACACGGTTTAACCGTTTTTTAAAACCCAGTCAGTCAAAAAGGCCGGCCTCGCGTGAAGCGAAAGCCGGCTCTTTTTGTTATGTTATTGTTATGTTATGAAAAATCCGCTTGCCAAGCTTCGGCCTCGGGCACAAAGCAACGGGATCTGCAGATCTTTGCCGGGGATGCAACCGGCATCATGCCGGTTCGTCATGAGCGTTTTGAAAGATCCATTTTTATCCGTCCACATCCCGACGCTGCACATCGCAAACCGTGAGCACAGAACCCGCCACCGTAAAGCGGACGTTGAGCCCCGCAAAGGATACGCCATACACGCGGGATGGATCGCTTTGATAAGAAGGTCTCGGATCCTGCGCGAGCACGCCGTAAAGCGCCTGCCTTTTTTCCCCATCAATCCGCTCTTCCAGCTCTTTGGGAACGACAACGCGCAGCGCGCCGTCCGTCCTATCCCCGGCAAACCCGGACGAGGCCTGCGCACGGCAGTCTGAAAGGGGAAGATACGGCTTGATGTCATAAATCGGCGAGCCGTCCATCAGATCTGCCCCGCCCACGATCAGCACCGGCCCTTCCTCCGTATTCAGCCTGACTTCTTCAAGCGTCACACAGGAAAGGCCCAGGCCGTTCGGGCGAAACGGCGAACGGGTGGCAAATACGCCCATGCGTTTGTTGCCGCCCAGGCGGGGCGGGCGGACCGTGGGCGACCAGCCCTTCTGCCCGCAGGCGGAAAACTCCCAGATCAGCCACAGATGAGAAAACCCTTCGATGCCCCTGAGCGCATCGGGGTTGCGGTATGCGTGTTCAAAAACGATGGCCGCACGTGTCTGGGGCACCAGGCCGCTCTGGCGCGGAATACCGAATTTTTCCTTAAAATCGCTGCGTATGCGCGCGAGGACATCGAGAGCCTTCCTCTCCGCTTGAGTTCCCGTCATGTGAGCAGGAAGGGCGGAACATCCACGCCGGAATCGTGCATGGTCTGAATCATATGGCGCTGAGCGGCCTGGCGCGCGCGCTCGCCGTCACGCTCTGCGATGCCGCGATACAGATCCAGATGGCACTGGCTGGCACGCTGATAGCTTCCCTCCACGCGCTGCGTATGATGATAGCCTGCCTGAATCGACTCATGAATGGTGGGCAGAAGGCGCATGATCACATCATTGCCCGTGCACTGGGCAATCATGGAGTGAAACTCACAGTCAAACGGCGTATAATCCTCCCCATGCAGATACGCATTATCCATCTTATCCAACAGGGCCTTCATGGCCTGCAGGTGCTTTTCCTGGCGGCGCTGGGCCGCCAGCATGGCCACATTGGGCTCGATCATGAGCCGGGTTTCCAGAAGCTGGGCGGTCAGTTCCCCCTGATCGGCAAAGCGCAGGCCCAGCGGATCGCGCGCCAGGCCCGGCATGGCGCACAGGAATGTCCCCTGTCCCTGGCGGATATCCACGATGTGTTCGGTCTGCAGGATTTTGACCGCCTCGCGCACCGTGGAGCGGCTTACGCCGAAGCGCTCCATCAATTCCGCCTCCGCAGGCAGTTTGGCGCCCGTTTTGATGGACTCCTGGATGATCATCTCCCGGAGCCGGTCTGCAATCTGCTCGGGAAGCTTGCGTGTTTTTCTCCTGTTTTCCATATGGTCTGTTATGCCTGTCTTTCTCTGTATTTCCAAATGATTTTATCACATTTTCCCCGTTTTCACAACCGTTTTGCCTGAAATGGCATCTTCCTCCAGGCCGCATGGGAGGAGGATGCGCCCAGACCGCCCCGCGCAGCCTTGACATTCCGGATGTATAAATTTATAATGAGAAACGGATTTTCAGCCGGCGCGCGCACCGCATGATCGCGCCCGCCTACACCTTGTCACCCCTTTTTTACAGTCAGGAGGAATATCATGGATTTCATGGCCCTTCGCAGGCAGTGCACCGTGATCCGCCGCGACATCATTTCCATGTTGGCAAAAGCCGGTTCCGGTCATCCGGGCGGATCGCTGTCGGCGGTGGAAATCCTTGCCGCGCTGTACCACTATAAGATGAACATCGATCCGGCACAGCCCCGGATGCCGGGCCGCGACCGCTTTGTGCTCAGCAAGGGGCACGCGGCGCCCGCCCTGTATGCCACGCTTGCCAGCCGAGGCTTTTTTCCAAGGGAGGAACTGGCCGGCCTGCGCAGGATGGGCAGCATGCTTCAGGGACATCCGGATCAAAACAAATGCCCCGGCGTGGACGCTTCCACCGGTTCTCTGGGGCAGGGTGTCTCCATGGCGGTGGGCATGGCCCTGGGGCTCAAGCGCCAGGGCGGAGCGCAGCAGGTCTATACGCTCATCGGCGACGGAGAAAGTCAGGAGGGCATGGTGTGGGAGGCGCTGATGGCCGCCGCCCATTATCGTCTTGACAACCTGACCGTTCTGGTGGACTGGAATGGACTGCAGATCGACGGGCGTAACGACGAGGTGATGAGCCTGGGCGATTTTCCGGGCAAACTGCGCGCCTTCGGCTTGGATCTGATCGATGTGGCGGACGGCAACGACATCGGTCAGGTCATCGCTGCGCTGGATGCACCGCACCGGCCGGGTGTGCCCAAATGCATCCTCTGCCACACGGTCAAGGGAAAGGGCGTCTCCTTTATGGAAGGAAACGCCGGATGGCACGGGAAAGCACCCAGCGCCGCGGAGGCTGCCGCCGCGCTTGAAGAACTGGAGGGCTGAGCATGAGTGAAAAAAAAGCCACGCGCGTGGGTTACGGCGAAGAGCTTGTCCGGCTCGGCGCTGAAAATGAGAAAATCGTCGTGCTGGATGCTGATCTTTCCTGCTCCACGATGACATCTTATTTTGCCAAGGCCTATCCCGACCGCTTTTTTGACTGCGGCATCGCCGAGGCAAACATGGTCACCATGGCCG
>DVMG01000280.1 GCA_018715105.1 Candidatus Ventricola intestinavium | reverse complement strand
GTCCTCCGCGCCCATGCTTTCCAGCCGATCCCGAATATACTGCTCAGCCGTAGTCCGGTTTAAGAGGCCGGACAGCGCATCTTTGGACGCGCGCTCCCGCAGTTCCTCCACCTGATGTTGAAGTGTTTGATTAGTCAGCGGCGTGTGCTCGTTCTCTTGCATATCGCATCCCCTAAGCTTACTGAAGAGTTTGGGGCGATCCATCCGGCGGCCGGCCTGAACGGCGGCTTTAGGAATACAACCATTATACTCCATTTTTTGGAAATAGAAAATGATTTTTTCTTGTCATCCCCATTTTTTATACGCCGGTTCTCGAAAAGACGCTCTGCGCGCCCGCCGCCTCTTTCATCGACAAAACCGATTCGAGGCGCTCCTCGGGCCGGCGCTGCCATCGCCCCCCAAACGCTTTTCTCCCTTCCGAAGGGGGAAAAAAGATTCCCACCCTCCTGAGAGAAGCCGCGTCTGTCATGAATGAAAGCCATGAAAGCGATGCTGATGTCAACAAATAAAGGGAGCCCTTTCGGCTCCCTCGCGTTATTTCGCAAACTCCGTGCACCGCGTTTCCCGGATGACATTGACCTTGATCTGCCCCGGATATTCCAGTTCGTTCTCAATCCGTTTGGCGATCTCTCTGGCCAGCACATACGTGCCCTCATCGGAGATATCCTCCGGCTTAACCATGATACGCACCTCACGTCCGGACTGGATGGCATACGATTTTTCCACGCCCTGGAAGCTGGATGCAATTTCTTCGAGCTTCTCCAGCCGCCGGATGTAATTCTCAATCGATTCGCGCCTGGCTCCCGGACGCGCGGCTGAGATCGCATCCGCTGCCTGCACCAGCACCGCCTCCACCGTCTGCGGCTCCACATCGTTATGGTGCGCGGCGATACAGTGGATCACTTCCGGGCTTTCATGATAACGCTTGGCCATCTCGACACCCAGCTCCACATGCGTGCCTTCCAGCTCGTGATCCACGGCCTTTCCAATGTCATGCAGCAGGCCCGCACGCTTGGCAAGCATCACATCGGCGCCGAGCTCTGCCGCCATCAGCCCGGCCAGGTGGGACACCTCGATGGAGTGCTGGAGCACATTCTGACCATAGCTTGTGCGGTAACGCATGCGGCCCAGCAGCTTGACCAGCTCATGGTGGATCCCATGCATATTGGTCTCAAAGATCGCCTGCTCGCCCGTCTCACGGATCTGGTTATCCACCTCACGGCGCGCTTTTTCCACCATTTCTTCAATCCGTGCCGGATGAATCCGCCCGTCCGCAACCAGCTTTTCCAGCGCGATGCGCGCGATCTCCCTGCGCACAGGATCAAACGCGGAGACGATGACTGCCTCCGGCGTATCGTCGATGATGAGATCCACGCCCGTCGCCGTTTCCAGGGTGCGGATATTGCGGCCCTCACGGCCAATAATGCGGCCCTTCATGTCCTCATTGGGCAGGGATACCACGGAAACCGTCGTCTCTGCCACATGGTCGGAGGCACAGCGCTGAATGGCCATGGCCACAATGTTGCGCGCCTTTTTTTCCGCCTCATCGCGCGCATTCTGCTCGATCTCCCTCACCAGCACGCCGGCATCATGATAGGCCTCTTTCTGAATGCGCTGCACGATCATGTCCCGCGCCTCATACTGGGTCATCTGCGCCACGCGCTCCAGCTCCGCGCGCTGCTTCTCTTCCATCTCCCGGGCCGTTTTTTCCGCCTCTTCCGCCGCGCTCTTCTGGCGCTGGGCGTATTCCTGCGCCTCCTGGGTCAGGCGGTCGAGCTCCCCCTGTTTGCGTTCAAGCGTCGTCTCCCGCGCATCCAGATTGTCGGCCTTTTTATCAAGCGTTTCCTCTCGCTGGGCAACGCGGCGCTCGCTGCGCTGCACCTCCGCCCGCCGGTCGCGAACCTCGCGGTCCAGCTCGTTTTTCAGGCGGATAATCTCTTCCTTGGCTTCCAGAATGCTCTCTTTCTTTTTTTCTTCCGCACGCCGCTGCGCCTCGTCAAGCAGATTGCGGGCATATTCCTCTGTACGCCCGAGCTTCTTTTCCTGCACGTTTTTTCGGTAGATATAACCGGCTGCTGCTCCAGCGCAAAGCGCGGCGGCAACCGCCAGAACGATCAAAACCTGCGTCAACCCGTCTCACACTCCTTCTTTGACATATTCTTCATTTCTTTGTCAATTGGACATTTCGTCCCAGCCAAAAAAGTGTGGAGGTCTTTGCCTATATACCGGGCAGACGTACCGGAGAGCACATAAAAAGATGCGCTTTTCTCCCTTTTGCACCCACGGCCGGCCATCCCCCGTGCCGGGTACACAGCGCTGTCCATGCCTATTGACTTGATGTATCAAACGGGCTTGCGCCCGCTGTAGAATCCAGCAGCAGAAGAACCTGCACACGCCTTCACTTTGACTGACTCTATTTTAACTTTGAAAGCGTCCTGTGTCAAGTCAATCTGTCAATCCGGTGAAATTTGTGTGACGTTTTTGAGCAGATTGCGGCAACATGGAAAAACCGGAGCGGGCATCTGCCCACTCCGGGAAAAACCGTGCGGCGCGTCAATCTTCGTCGTCCGCAAGATCCGCCTTGTGCGCCTCAATGATCTTGGCCGCAATGGCGGCGGGCACTTCCTCATACCGCTCAAAGTTCATCTTAAAGGAACCCTTTGCCTGCGTCATGGAGCGCAGATCCGTCGCGTATTTAAACATCTCGGCCTGGGGCACTTCCGCGATGATCAGCTGCTTGCCGTCCGCCTGCTCCATGCCCAGAATGCGGCCGCGGCGCTTGTTCATATCCCCCATGATGTCGCCCATGTATTCATCCGGCACGCTGATTTCCACGTGCATGATCGGCTCAAGCAGCACCGGAGAGGCGTTGATGCACTGCTTATAGGCGATGCGCGCAGCGGTTTTAAACGCCATTTCCGAGGAATCCACCGGGTGGGAGGAACCGTCGTAAAGCTTGGCGCGAAGCCCCATCATCGGGAATCCCGCCAGCACGCCCTTCACCAGATTTTCACGAAGCCCCTTTTCGACCGATGGAATGAAGTTGCGCGGAACGGCTCCTCCGACCACCGCGTCCACAAACTCGAAATCCACGCCCGGATCCGCGGGAGAAAACTCAATCCACACGTCGCCGAACTGGCCATGGCCGCCGGACTGCTTCTTATGGCGTCCCTGCACCTGAATCGTTTTGCGGATCGACTCGCGGTATGCAATCTTCGGATCCTTAAAGACCGCGTCGGCACCGAACTTGGTCTGCAATTTCTGGCGCACGATTTCAAGCTCCAGTTCGCCCTGGCCGCTGATGAGCGTTTCAGACGTCATGGGATCCTTGGCCACAATCACGTCGGGCATTTCCTCGCACAGGCGCGCAAGGCCGGAGAATACCTTGTCCTCCTCGCCCGCCTTGCGGGCATAAACCGCCAGGGAAAGCTGCGGAGCCGGGAAGTCGATCTTCTCATACTGCACGATTTTCCCGATCTCGCACAGGCTGTCGCCGGTCGAGGTATACTGCAGCTTGCTCAGCGCGCCGATATCTCCCGCGCAGAGCATGCTGACAGGCGTCTGCTTCTTGCCCCGCACGGAGAACAGGCCCGCCGCCTTCTCCGGCTTATCGGCATTGGCGTTGAACAGCGGGGTGGCCGGCGTCAGCACGCCGGAAATCACCTTGATCAGGGACAGCTTGCCCACAAACGGGTCCGCGATGGTCTTAAATACCTGGGCGGTAAAGCTCTCGCTCATGTCCGCGTGACGGATGTGCACGGATTTGGTCTTGGGGTTGATGCCGTGATAGGTGTGCTCCAGCGGAGAGGGCATATACATGGCCAGCGCATAGAGCAGCGGCCGCACGCCGATGCCGTTCAGGCTGGATACCGGCGCAACGGGCACGATGCTGCCTTCATAGATGCCGGCGGAAAGGCCGCGCAGCATTTCTTCCTCCGTGAGCCTGCCCTCATCAAAGAATTTTTCCATCAGCTCCTCGCTGGTGGATGCGGCCGCTTCATGGCAGGCCTCCACAGCCTCGTCGACCAGAGCGCGCATATCCTCCGGAACCGGGATCTCCTTGCGGTCTTTCCCCGCGCCGATAAACGCCTTGCCGCTGAGCACATCCACAACGCCCTTAAACGTCGCGCCTTCGCCGATGGGCAGCACCATGGGGATGATGCAGTTGCCGTATTGGGCCCGAAGATCATCGAGCACTTTACGATAATTGATATGTTCACGATCGACCTGAGAGATGGCGATGAATCTTGCAAGGCCATGCTTTCCGGCCGCGTCCCATGCCTTTTCAAAGCCGGTGGACATCCCGGTTACGGCGCTCATGACGATCAGCGCGCCTTCCACCGCATGCAGCGGGCCGGCCATTTCGCCCGCAAAATCAAAGTATCCGGGAACATCAAGGAGATTGATCTTCTTGTTATGGATTTCAATGGGCGCCACCGCGGCGCTGATGGAGATGTGGCGTTTGACCTCTTCCGGATCATAATCGCTGACCGTGTTGCCATCCTCGACACGGCCCTGACGGTCAATCACACCGGCGGCATAGAGCATCGCCTCTACCAGCGTGGTCTTGCCTTCAGAGCCGTGTCCCAATACAGCGATGTTGCGTATGTCCTTCACCATGTAGTCTTTCATAAATCGCTCCTCCTTCGGCCGCTTGGCGGTATATTTCGAAGCGGTGTTTTTTGCGTGCCCCGCTTCCATCTGTTTTCCATTATATCAGATTGTATGAAAATTGAAAAGCGCTTTTGTTCTTTTTCTTTTCATCTCCTGTCACAGGTCCCCTTTTTTGTCAAAAAAGGGGAAGATTGCTGCATGCCGTTTTTTTCGCCGTCCACATAAACCCCTCTTCTCCGCCAGAGGGGGGGAAGAGGGGTTTTGAAAAAAATCGTTTTCTGTTTTAGGCATCAGGCCGGTTTCCTTTGCGAAAAGCCGAACCTGCCCGGGTGCTCAGAAGCTCAGGCCGAATTCAGACTCATAGTAATGGCCTTCGCTGTCACGGTATGCATATGCCTTGCCGTTTTCATCCTTCATTTCATCCGGCATGTAAGAAT
>DVMG01000279.1 GCA_018715105.1 Candidatus Ventricola intestinavium | reverse complement strand
AAATCAACCACGGCATCGACCGGCTCATCGCGGGCTTTGGCGCCGCTGTGGTCACAGAGGATTCCCTCTCCTGGCACATGCAGAAAGAGCCCGTCGGCGTGCTCAATCAGTGGACATACCACTCGCGCCTTTACGCCAGCGCCCGCTATATCACCGGTCAGCCGGACATGAACCTGGTGCAGCTGGTGTCCTTCGGCTGCGGCGTGGACGCCATCACCACCGACGAGGTGCGCGAAATCCTGGAATCAAAGGGCAAGATCTACACCCAGATCAAGATCGACGAGATCACCAACCTCGGCGCGGTGCGCATTCGCCTGCGCTCGCTCTTCGCCGCCATCGACCAGCAGCAGGCGCTTGCGGATGCGGCGGCCGGCAAAAAGGCTGACGACAAGAAGGAGTGATATCATGCCCAGCGAACATGTTGAATTCACCCGGGAGATGCGGGAAGCCGGATATACCATCCTCGTGCCCAACATGCTCGAATTCCACTTTTCCCTCATCGAGAAGGTGCTCCGCCTGAACGGCTATAACGCCGTGCTGCTTAAAAACCACGGCCCCGGCGTCATGGCGGAGGGCCTCAAATATGTGCATAACGATACATGCGTGCCCGCGCTGCTTGTCATCGGCCAATTTCTGGATGCGCTTCATTCGGGCGAATACGATGTCAACAAGGTCGCCCTCATCATCACGCAGACAGGCGGCGGCTGCCGCGCCAGCAACTATATCTACCTGCTGCGCAAGGCGCTTAAAAAAGCCGGGCTTTCGCAGGTTCCGGTGATTTCGGTCAACATGTCCGGCCTGGAGAGCGCGTCGGGCTTTAAGCTCACCCTGCCGCTGATCCGGCAGGTCGTCGCCTCTTTGGTGTATGGCGACTGCATCATGTGCGTCTCCAACCAGACACGGCCCTATGAATACGAGAAGGGAGAAACGGATGCGCTCATCGCCCGCTGGAACGACGAACTGATTGCCCAGTTCAACCGGGGGCGCGGCCTTTCTCACCGGGACATGGAGGAAAACCTTGCGCGCATCGTCTCGGATTTTGACGCCATTGACCGCAGTCACGAGCGCAAAACGCGTGTGGGAATCGTCGGCGAAATCTACGTCAAATACTCCTCCCTCGGCAACAACGGCCTGGAGGCGTTCCTGCGCACGCAGGATTGCGAATACATGCTGCCCGGCATCATGGGCTTTGCCCTCTTTAAGATTGATAACCGCATTGAGGATATTCACCTCTATGGCGGCAATCCGCTCAAGCTTTTCGTGTGCAAGGCGCTGATGCGTTACGTGCAGCGGATGGAAGGGGCGCTTATCCGGGCCGTGTCCGCCCACCCCAATTTTGTGCCGCCCACGCCGTTTGCGCACACCAAGTCCCTTGTCAAGGGCGTAATCGGCTATGGAAGCAAGATGGGCGAAGGCTGGCTGCTCACGGCCGAAATGCTTGAACTCGCGGAAAACGGTTATGAAAACATCATCTGTACCCAGCCCTTCGGATGCCTGCCCAACCATATCTGTGGAAAGGGCATGATCCGCCGTCTCACACAGGTGCATCCGGGCATCAACATTGTGCCCATTGACTATGATCTGTCGGCTACAAAGGTCAATCAGGAAAACCGCATCCGCCTGATGCTCGCCGTTGCGCATGACGCGGATGCCAAGCGCCAGCAGCAGGAACTGCTTATCGCGGAGGATGAGCGGCAGGCTGCCTGCGGCGGCTGCGCCGCATGCGGCTCCTGCGGCGTTCAGGAAGAAAAGGCGCGCCGGATCGGATAAGCCGCCCGCACAGCCGCTCAGGCCATGCTGCCTGAGCGGCTGCTTTCCTATCTCCCGCTCCAGAGAGATTCCGCCGCGGACAGGGCAGGCTTTCGCTCTCTTTTGCAAAGAGGTTTTCTCCGGCGTCCGCCCTTCCTTGGATCCCTTGACAGGCACGTGAGCGGGTGCTATCATACAGAAAAGAAGTTAGTTTATCAAAACTTCTTTGAATCGGCGATGCGGGCGGCCTTTCCCTACCGCATTTTCCCAAATTCCATGCAAACTCCGTCACACAAGAATCAGCAGGATAGAAATGAGGTGCGATCATGCTGCGCTTACATAACATCACATGGAATGCCCCGGACGGGAAAGAGGTCCTTCGTGGCGTCAATCTCGTTGTTCCCGATGGGAAACTGGTTGTGATAACCGGGCCCAACGGCAGCGGAAAGACAACCCTGGCCAAGTTGATCGCCGGGATTGAACTGCCCACCAGCGGGCACATCCTTCTCAATGAAGAGGACATCACCGGGCTTGACATCACCGAACGCGCGAAAAAGGGCGTCAGTTTTGCCTTCCAGCAGCCCGTTCGCTTCAAGGGCATCACCGTCCGGGAACTGATTGAAACGGCCTCCGGCAACACGCTTGATTCCCAGCAGCTGTGCGACATTCTCGGCCGGGTCGGTTTGTGCGCACGGGATTATATCGACCGGGAGGTCAACGCCACCCTCTCCGGCGGGGAAATCAAGCGGATTGAAATCGCTACGGTGTTGGCCCGGCACACGCTTTTGACCGTGTTTGACGAGCCGGAGGCGGGCATCGATCTTTGGAGCTTTAAGAACCTGATCGGAGTCTTTCAGGATATGCGCCGCAACCTGCATGGCACGTTGGTCATCATCTCCCATCAGGAGCGTATCCTGCGTATTGCGGACGAAATCGTTCTGCTGGCGGATGGAGTCATCCAGGCTGCCGGCAACCGGGATACCATGATGGACCGCGTGCTCTCAACCGGGCATCTGGCCGCCGGCTGCAGAAAGGAGGAGGAAATCTTTGATGAATGAGATCACAAAAACGCTGCTTCATCTCGTCTCCGACTGGAAGGGGAGCTTTTCCGGCGCATACAATATCCGGGAAAACGGCTGCAGCGTCGCCCGGCAATCCAGCAAAAACATCCTCATCGATAATAAGGAGGACAAGCCCGGCCTGAATATTCACATCCTTCCCGGAACCACCGGTGAAACAGTATCCATCCCGGCCTGCGTCACCCACGGCGATGTGGACGACCTGGTCTACAATGACTTTTATGTCGGAACGCATGCCGATGTGACGATTGTGGCGGGCTGCGGCGTTCACACGCAGACCGGTGAAAGGGCCCGGCACAGCGGCATCCACCGCTTCTTTCTCGCTCCCGGTTCCCATGTCCGTTATCTTGAAAAGCACGTCGGCACCGGAACGGGCACCGGTATCCGCAGCATTGATCCGGTGACAGAGATTTATCTGGAAGAGGGCGCTGTTCTGGAAATGGACACCTCCCAGATCGGCGGCGTGGACCGCACGCTGCGCAAGACAAAGGCCGTCGTGGGCAGGGGAGCCCGCCTGACGATCCGCGAGCATCTCCTGACCCAGAAGGAACAGACGGCGGATACCCAGTTTGAGGTGGAGCTGAATGGCGAGGGTGCCGGAGCGGACATTGTCTCCCGCTCCGTCGCGCGGGATCATTCCCGCCAGACCTATTTCTCCACGATCATCGGCAATGCGCCGTGCAGCGGCCACTCAGAATGCGATGCCATCATCGCGGAAAACGGGATCGTCGACGCGGCTCCCAAGCTCTGTGCGCATCACAGCGACGCCGCGCTGATCCATGAGGCGGCCATCGGCAAGATTGCCGGGGATCAGATCATCAAGCTGCGCACGCTGGGGCTCACCGAGGAGGAAGCGGAAGAGAAAATCATCCGCGGTTTCCTGAGCTGATCCGGATTTTCTTCCTGCTGATCTCGTGACGCAGGACGGCATACCCATCAAAATGAGGAAGGAGATGCAGCGCATGATCACGGTGGCCGGGCTGACCCCCAGCATAGACCGGTATATCCATCTTGAACGCCTGTCCGTCGGCGGAACAAATCGTCCGCTTCTGTGCCAGGACAGACCCGGAGGGAAGGGCTTCCATGTTGCCCGGATGCTCAAAAGGCTCGTCTGCGACGTTCATCTCATCACACCGGCCTACCGCACGGGCATGGCGCCCATGCTGGAAATGCTTGAGCGCAGCGGCCTTGACTATACCGCTGTGCCCGCACCGGGCGAATTGCGCGTCAACACAAAGCTCCTGGATCGTTCTGCCTCCATGATTACGGAGATCAACATGCCCGCCGTTTTGGGCGATTCCTCCGTGCAGGAAGCCTGTGCCGCTGCGATCGACAGCCAGGCAGAAAAGAGCGACTGGCTTGTGCTGACCGGCAGCCTGCCTCATGACGTTCCCGCCGGTTTTTATGCGGAGCGGATCCGGCATGCGCGCTGCGCTGCGCCAAAATGCCGGATTCTGCTGGATACAGCGGGAGAAGCCCTGCGGCTTGCCATTCCGGAAAAGCCCGATATGATCAAGCCCAACCGGCATGAGCTTGAGCTTCTGACCGGCCGTTCCCTGCCTACAGCGCAGGATATCGCGCATGAGGCTTTGCGTCTCAACCGGCAGGGAATCCGCACTGTGCTGGTTTCCATGGATGCGGATGGTTCCCTTCTGGTGACGAAAAACCGATGTCTGTCGGCCTGCGCCATCCATGTAGACGTTGAAACCACAGTAGGAGCCGGTGACTCGCTTGTCGCCGGCTATCTGAGCGCCTCTGTGGAGAACCCGCGGGACTGTGAGACGGCCCTGCGTACAGGGATTGCCTGCGCCAGCGCGCATGTGGCCGGCTGCGACGATGCCTATCGTTCCTTCCTGGATCGCGTGGAAATCCGTCCGGTTGCCTACTTGCCATGAATTCGCCACCGGGATAAAAAGCGCATCCACCGCCCGTTGGATCGCCCCTGCCAGGCTGAAGGTCCGCGACAGGGTGGGATCCTACTTGTTCTTTTCGATCGCATTCACGGTCTGCCGGGAAACACCGCATCTCTTCGCCAGTTCCTCTTGGGAAAACCTCCTCCATCCATTCATACATATATTCATCCATTCCTCCTGTTCGGGTACTTCCCAAATGTCAAGAATCTTTGATATTGGGTCAAAAAAAGATGTGAGAAGAGCGAATCCTCTCACATCTTTTTATTTGCAGGAACGCTGTTTTATCGACACATTCCTCTTGCGTTTTTTCGCCCGATGCTCATGCCATCTCACAGATGCCGCTCAATCATCGAGGCCACATCCTGCTTTCCACGCGCACCAACCGCCTGCTCGACGACCTTGCCGCCTTTAAACACGATCAGCGTCGGGATGCTCATCACGCCAAACCGCTGGGCAAGACCCGGTTCCTGATCCACATCCACCTTGCCCACCAGCGCGCGACCTTCATAATCCTGAGCAATTTCCTCGATCACCGGCGCGATCATGCGGCACGGGCCGCACCATGTCGCCCAGAAGTCAACCAGAACCGGCTTGTCGCCCGCGATTGCCTGCTCAAACGCCTTCTCATCAAGATGCATGGCCATAAAAAACTCCTCCTGTCATCATCGTATGATCGTTGTGAGGATACGCCCCTTCGGCGTTCCTCATTCCGTCCTGTCCTGCGGATGGGTGACCGAAATAATCCGCTGCTCCCATCTGCCCTTTGAAAAATGGGGGTCCAGCGCACGCATGACCAGATACGCCGCGCCCGTGCCCAGCACAGCGCACAGCGCCGTCAGCATCTCCGCGTTCACCGAGGGCATTCCCCGGCTGATCCCCCAGCCAACCACGAGACCCACAAGAAAACCCGCCAGCGGGATCAGGTAAGCCATCGCGGACGCCGCCATGACGTGCGAGTCATCCATCTCCACCTCTACGATATCGCCCTGACGCGCCTTGCCGCGCAGCTTGACGGTATGTTTGCCGCAGTCGTTGCTGCCGCGCATACAGGCATGGCAGTCGCCGCACGCCTCATGGCGCTCAAATACAATGGTCAGCATGTCTCCGTTGACTTCGGTGACGATTCCCTTATTGGTCATGCTCTCCTCCCCGGCCGTGCCGGCCAGCGCTCACTCAAACACCTTTTCAAACCGGTTATATCCTTCCGCCTCCAGCCGTTCAATCTGATGGCGGATGTTTTTATTCATCGGCAGCACGGTCGCAATCGCGCCGGCCTCACGCAGCCGCGCCGCGTCGGCGAGAACCTGCATCCTGCGCGCCTGGGGCACCTTTCCCCCGATCAGGTAGGCCACCGCCTCTTCTTTGCGGCGATAACCGCCCTGCATATGATCCTTCAGAATGGTGACGATGCGCTCAAAGCCGATGGAAAAACCGCTGGCGCACACATCCTGACCGCTGAACCGGCCGATCATCCGGTCATACCGCCCGCCGCCGGCGATGGAAAAGCCATATCCATCCATCGTCACCTCGAAGATGGGGCCGGTATAATACCCCATGCCGCGAACAAGCGTGGGATCAAACACAAGTTTAACCCCCCGTGAAAGCATCGGCCTCACGCATTCGATGATCTGTGCCAGATTATCCGCTGCTTCCTGAGGAAGGCGCGCCCTGTCGATGCCCGCGCAGAATTCCGCGATGGAGATTCCCGGCCTCACGCCGCGGTATACACGCAGATAGTTTTCCACAACGGCCGCGTCGTATCCGTTTTGGAGCAGTTCCTTTTCAATTCCGTCCAGGCCAATCTTATCAAACTTGTCCAGCGAGATCAGCACGCTCCCCACCTGCTCCTGCGTAAAGCCCGCGGAAAGCGCCACTGCGCCCAGTAACTGCCTGTCGTTGATATGAATGGTGAAATCCGTGACGTTGATTTCAGCGAAAATCCGGGTGAGCATGGAAGCAGTCGCTGAGATCAGCTCAATTTCGGCGAGGTTGCTCTCATCGCCGAGGATATCGATGTCGCACTGCGTGAACTGGCGGAAACGCCCTTTCTGCGGATTATCCGCGCGCCACACGCTGCCGATTTGCAGCGCTTTGAACGGCGCGGGCAGCTGCTCTTTGTTGTTGGCATAATACCGGGCCAAAGGCACCGTCAGGTCATAGCGCAGGCCGTTGTCCGCCAGCTCCCCGTCCCCTTTTTGCAGCGCGCGCTGCAGATCCGCGCCGCGCTTCATGACCTTGAAGATCAGCTTTTCGTTGTCCCCGCCCTGCTTGGATGTCAGGTTCTCAATATGCTCCATCACCGGCGTTTCAATCTGCATGAAGCCATACGAGCCGTACGTCTTCTTGATCATCCCCAGCACATGCTCGCGCAGGCGCATGTCGCCGGGGAGCATATCGCACATCCCCTTGACGGGGGTTTTGATGAATTTCATCATGCTCTCCTTTTCTCACGCATCGTTGATCATGCGATGTATTCTATGGAAAAATTCGCGGTTATTCCTGGTTTTCCTGCATGCGGCGCCACTCTTCCCGAGAAATGAGCACCGTGCGCGGCTTGGTGGGGCCCTCTGCCTCGGCGGTGATGCCGCGCATCGTCATCTCGTCCACAAGCCTTCCCGCGCGCGCATATCCCACGCGCAGCCTGCGCTGCAGCATGCTGATGGAAACCTGCCCGGCTTCCACAGCCAGCTCAATGGCCTTGGCGAGCATTTCATCCACCGGTTCCCCCGCGCCGGGCGAATCCGATGCGGCGGCCGGGTCTTCCTCCGCCGCGGTGTTCATCTGCTCGATGACATCCTCGTTGTAATCCGCGCCGTGGTTGCCGCGCACAAATTCCACAATCCGCTGCACCTCTTCATCGGATACAAAGCAGCCCTGCACGCGCGTGGGCTTGCCCGCGCCCTGGGGGGCATAGAGCATGTCGCCCTTGCCAAGCAGCTTTTCCGCGCCGCTCGAATCCAGAATGGTGCGGCTGTCGATCTGCGAGGAGACGGCGAAAGCGATACGGCTGGGGATGTTCGCCTTGATGACACCTGTGATCACGTTCACCGACGGTCTCTGTGTGGCGATCACCAGGTGAATGCCCGCTGCGCGCGCGAGCTGCGCCAGCCGGCAGATGGATTCCTCCACTTCGCCGGGCGCAACCATCATCAGATCGGCCAGCTCGTCGATGATGACGATGATCTTGCTCATCGGCTCTTCATCCGCCCCGATGGCAGCATTATAGCCCCGGATATCGCGCACGCCCATGGTTTCAAAGCGCTTATAGCGGTGTTCCATCTCCACAACAGCCCAGCTCAGCGCGGCAGAAGCCTTTTTGGGATCCGTCACCACCGGCACGAGCAGGTGTGGAATGCCGTTGTAAACGGACAGCTCCACCACCTTCGGGTCGATGAGAATCAGCCTCACATCCCGCGGCGACGCACGGTAGATAATCGAGTTGATGATCGTGTTGATGCACACGGATTTACCCGATCCCGTCGCGCCGGCAATGAGCACATGCGGCATCTTGGCCATGTCCGCCACAACAGGGGCTCCGGAAATTCCCTTTCCAAGCGCAACCGCGGTGGGCGATTTCTCGCGGGCCATCTCCTGGCTTTCCAGCACATCGCGCAGGGAAACCGTTTCAATCTTCTGGTTCGGAATCTCAATGCCGACAGCGGGCTTGCCGGGGATCGGCGCCTCAATGCGCACCCCGTCGGACGCCATGTTCAGCGCGATGTCATCCACCAGGTTTACGATGCGGGAAACCTTCACCCCCGGCGCGGGCTGAATCTCATAGCGGGTGATCGCCGGGCCATGCGTGACATGCACCAGTTTGGCCTGCACGCCGAAGCTCTCCAGCGTGCCCAGCAGCTTTTTCGCTCCCGCCTCGTCCCGCGCGCGCTGGTTGGGATCCTGCGTAACCCGGCTGCGGTTGAGCAGATCAAAGGGCGGGAAAATATAGGCCTCCTGCATGGCCTGGGGCTCCTCATGCTCCTTCTTGCCGGATACGACCAGCGGCGTGCCGTCCATCCGGCTGCCGCGCAGCTGCACAAGAGGCTGCGCCCCGTTTACAGGGCGGGCGCCCTCCTGGCCTGTGCGGGTCACGGGAGGCGGTGCCGGCGCGCGGGAAGCGCTGCCGTTTCGGCTCGCCGCCCATGTCCCTGCGGCGGCCGTGTCCGCCCTGTTGACCGGCGCGGTCACGACGGCCTCCTCATCCTCATACTCCGGGGATACTTCCTGCACGCTGCTTTGCCGCGGCGCGATCGAATAACCAAACGACCCTCCGAAAGCCGGTTCGCTCTCCTGAAGGGCCTCCCCTTCCTCCTGCGCATCGGGCGTTCCGGCAATCGCGGAGGCTCCCGGCTCTTCTTCACGGGCATATGCGCCGGCTTCGCCTTTCTCCCCGCCCCATTCTGCCGTTTCCTCTTCCGACGGGCGCCTGTATGCGCGGTAAGGATCCTCATGCTGTCCCTGCGCCGGATCCTGCGGGGAAGGCACGGCGTTCATGCCGTAAAGGAAGGCTTCTTCCGCCTCAAGGATGGTGAAGCGTCCGCGCCGGCGCATCTCCCCCGCATCGTGCCTTTCCTCGATGCTCTCGCGCGTAAATTCGTCATCCCGCTCAATATACAAAGGCATGCTGTCCGGCACGTCCGCGCGCCTGCGCGGCGCCGCGGCGCGGACAGACGGCCTAACCGGCATGGCCAGCGGCTCATAGGTTCGTTCCTCATGAACGTCTGTCTCTTCTCCGCCGTATTCCCATGCGCCGCCTTCGCTGTTCGGATTCTGCGCCTCGCCCGGTTCCTCCTCTTGCTGAGGACGCACCACACGAAGATCGGGCTTTTTGGCGCGGCGCGACGCCCTGGGTTCGGGCCGCGGCGCAGGGGTCTCCTCCTCTTCCTGCTCCTGCGTCCCTTCCTCCTCTTCCTGCCCGCGTGTCCTGCGCTCAGCCTGCGCACGCTCGATTCTCTTTTTCTGGCGCTCAAGGGCCTGCGCATTTTCGCGTTCCAGCTCTTCCTCCTCACGCGCGGCGCGAAGAGCATTCCGCTCTTCCCTGCGCTCACTCGCGCCCACGCGCAGGTCATCCATCCACTGGGAAACGATCATGCCCACACCCCCGAACGAAACGCCCGTGAGCACCATCAGCATGATGGTCAGCGCAAAGATCAGCACGATCATCGCTCCCCAGATATCCAGCGCGCGATACAGCGGCCAGGCCAGCAGGGCGCCGATCAGGCCGCCGCCCTTGCAGTCAAGCGACGCATTGAAATAGGAGCGGGTCAGAAACCGGCCGTATGTGATCTCGTTTCCGTCGGCATAGATCGCGGCGGATACCGTATTCACCTGAAACAGCTGGAACATCGTCTCCACAAAGAGGAAAATCAGCGTCCCGCAGATCAGCGTGCGCAAGCTCAGGCGGCGCTCGGCGAAAAACACGAGCACCACCCCCGCCCAGCAGACCACAATGGGCAGCAGCAGGCACAGCGTGCCGCCCAGCCCCCGTGCAATCAGCATGCACTGATTGAGAAATCCCCCCGTCGACGGGATAAACTGGCTGGCCAGCGCCAGCAGCCCCAGGCACAGGATAACAATGCCCGCCACGCCGCGCGGATCCACGCCGCGCTGTTTTTTCCGGCCCGGCTTCCCGCGCTTTCCCGAAACCGTCCGTTTCTTTGAACCGCCAGCCTTAGCAGCCTTTCTGGCCATGCACTGTCCTCCCCATTCCCTGCGGCCCCGCCGCGAACCTGTCTCCCACAGCGGCCCCTTTCCGTGCGCCTGCGGCGCTCCTTTCCGGAACACCGCAGAGTATCCGAAAAGAACGCCCCTGTCAGCCGCGCTGCGGCCTGCGCAAAGAGGGCCTTACAAAAAGATCCGCCCAAGCCTTGCCCGGGCAGATTATTATATCACATCTGGCAAATTCAGTAAAGCATTTCCGGCATCGACCCGCGCAGGATCAGCACGCTGAGCACGCCGTCCCCGTCAAGATGCGCCTCCAGCACGCGGCCGCCCCATTCATAGCACAGGCTTTCGCCGGGTTCCACCATCATGTCAAACGCATCATCCTCATCGTAGGAGAGCGTGCTGTCCGGCTCGCCCAGCAGGGCGACGATATCCTCCCGCGTGCTGCTGCCCGTAACAAGGCCGAAAAAGTCCATCCGGGCGGCGCGGACGGCGCTGATGGGCGTCTGCGCCTCCTCTGTATCCGCGTACTTGGGAATCTCCAGCGCAAAGCCGCGCATGCGCGGATCCTCCACCAGATAGAGCATCGAATTGGCGGTATAATCCGGGTCTTCCTGAAGCGTCAGA
>DVMG01000278.1 GCA_018715105.1 Candidatus Ventricola intestinavium | reverse complement strand
GTTCTTACTGTTTTTGTGGAGGCCTATAACCGCTTCGGCAGGCAAAAAGAACGATACCGTTCTTTTCATCCGGGAGCATCTATCCCTTTTTCTCTCTTTGATTTCCTTTAACTGCGCATTCGGACACTCCTCAACACGGTGTGTGTCTTGCCAAATTCAGGATATTCCCTTATAATAAAGGTGTTTGTCCGCTTTCACACGGGTGCATTCTTCCGTTTATCTCCCGCATATTCTGCATACATTAAGCGCATCCGCCGTCTGCAAAGCTTTCAAGGCTGCAAAAGGAGTTTTCCATGACCAATATCACCGCCATTGTCTCCGCCCTGAAACAGAACATCGCCCGTGCCGTTGTCGGCAAGGACGATGTGGTGGAGCTCATGCTCATCGCTTTGCTGTGTGAAGGGCACGTGCTCATCGAGGACGTGCCCGGCGTGGGAAAGACAACGCTGGCCAGCGCGCTGGCCCGTTCGCTCTCCTGCACGTTTAAGCGCATCCAGTTCACGCCGGATATCACCCCGTCGGATATCACGGGATTCACCATGCCCAGCCTTTCCGGCGAAATGCAGTACAGGCCGGGCGCCATCATGAGCCAGATCGTGCTCGCCGATGAGATCAACCGCACATCCCCCAAGACGCAGTCTGCCCTGCTGGAGGTGATGGAGGAGCGTCAGGTCACGGTGGACGGCGTGACCTACCCGCTTGCGCGGCCGTTCATGGTGCTGGCCACGCAGAACCCGGTTGATTTTGTGGGCACCTATCCCCTGCCCGAGGCGCAGATGGACCGGTTTTTCATGCGCATTGCCATCGGCTATCCCTCCGTGGAGGATGAAATGGAGATCCTTTCCCGCTACTGCGGCGGCGATGTCCCCATGCAGGCCGTGGGTGTGATCTGCTCCTCCGAGGACGTGATCGCCATGCAGCAGGAAGTCAAGACGGTTTACTGCTCCAAAGAAGTGCGCGCCTACATCGCAGCCATATGCGCCGCCACGCGCAGCACCGCCTATCTCAACCTGGGGGCCAGCACGCGCGCCGCCATCGCGCTGGTGCATGCCGCCCAAGCCAATGCGCTGCTCTGCGGGCGGGATTATATCATCCCGGAAGATGTCCAGCACATGGTGCCCAGCGTGCTGTGCCACCGCCTTGTGCTTTCTGCGGACGCGCGCATGCGCGGTTACAGCGCCCAGCAGGTGCTTGGCGAATTGCTGGCCTCCGTGCGCATCCCGGTGAAGCTCCAATGACGGCGCGCGGGTTTTACACGCTGTTCACCGGCGCGCTGATGCTCGTGACCGCGCTGTCCGTGGGCAGCGCGGGCGCTTTTTTGCTGGGGATAGCGGCGCTGGCGGCCTGGGTGCTTTCGCTTGTGTGCGTGCTGCTGGCGTTTTTTTCCTGCCGCATCTCCCAGGAAATTCCCGGCGGGGAGGCGCAGCGCGGCAGCGTGTGCCGGTATCTGCTGCGCGTTCAGCTGTTTCTTCCCCTGCCCATCGCGCCGCTGTCCCTGACCGTGTCTCTGCCCAGCGGGCGGCAAAGCGAATTTCTGCTCTCCACGCGCCTTTTCGGTGTGACGCAGAGTGAAAACGACTTTTCCTGCCCGCATGTGGGCATCTTTCCCGTAGGGGTGAGGCAGATCGGCTTTTCGGATTGCTTTGGCCTGTTTTCCCTGCGCCACCGCGTGCGTGCCCCGCTGCCGGATCTGGCCGTGCTGCCAAGGCCCGCCAGGACCGCGCCCGTCTCCTTCAGCCCCGGTGAAGGGGAGAGCACCTCAACTCAGCGCGCGCAGGCGGACCGCAGCACCCCGGCGGACATCCGCGCCTGGCAGGAGGGCGACGAGCTCAAGCGCGTGCATTGGAAGCTCTCCATGCGCCGCCAGTCGCTGATGGTGCACACCTATGAGACGCCGCAGCGCCCGGATGCGCTGGTGCTGCTCAACTGCGCGCTGCCGTCCTGCCCGCCGGCGCTGCGCCCGGTGCTCCTCGACGCGCTGACGGAAACATGCGCGGGGGTGCTCAAGAGCCTGCTGGATGCGGGGCACATGGTTCGTCTGCCGCTCAGCGGCCAGACGCAGCGCGAGCTCAGCGGCAAAAGCAGCGACGCCCTGCCCCTCATGCTTCATGCGCTGGCGCAGGAATCCTTTGACGGCGCGCCGGATTTTGCGCGCGTCCTCTGGGAAAGCGCCCGACGCATGCATCGCACGGGAGCGGCCATCCTGCTCTCCTGCGAGCTGACCCCGCCCATTGCCGATGCGGCCATCGCCCTTTCCCGCATGGGCGCGCACACGCGCTTCACGCTTGTCACCTCCGGTGAAGTCACCAAGACCCAGCGGCAACTGCTCAGCCTGCTTCTCTCAAGCGGCCTGGAGGCCACACACGTGCACACGGCATAGGCCCTGCGCCGGCTTTGTACGCCTCCTCTGCGAAAGGACTTCCGCATGAAAAAGATGATCATCGTTCCCCCGCCAAGGACGCTTGCCCTGCATGCGCTGAGCACATTTTTAATCGGGGTGGGCTGTACGTATCCACTTTCGCTTTCCCTGGGGCTGACGGCGCCGGTTTCGCTCAGCGTGCTGTGCTGTGCGCTGGTGACGCTTCTATTCGCCGGGTTTGATTGCATTCCCCGCCTGCGCGCGCTGGCCTATCCGGTGCTGTTTGCGTGCATGGCCATGCTTGCCGTGCGCTATGCCGACCAGAGCGCGGCAATCGGCGCGGCGCTGGCGCTGATGATGAATGGGCAGATGCTGGCGCTCACCGCGTATTCCCGCGCCCTTGTCGTGCTCTTTTCCCTGCTCTTTACGGGGATTGGCGCATCGCTCTCGCGCAGCGAGCAGGCCTTTCTCCCGCTGGCGCTGATGACCCTCCTGCTTCTGTTTGCCGTCTCGTTTCTGGGCGCCGATGTGAGCGCGCTCTCCCTTTTGCCTCTTGTGCTGGCGCTGCTCATCAGCAGCCGCGCCCCCGGCCTGCATGCGCCGCGCATCGTCGCCTGTTCCGCTCTTGTGCTGGCGCTCACCGCTCTTTTCATGCCGTATGCCGGGCAAACCCTGCCGGAGCTGGAGAGCACGGCGCGGCAGCTGCGCCAAACCATCGGGGATTATCTCTTTTTTACCGATCCCCGCACGGCGTTTTCCCTGAGCACAACGGGCTGGCAGCCGCTTGGCGTCACGCGCCTGGGCGGCCCCGTTTCCCCCCAGGATACCCCTGTCATGCAGGTGTACACCTCCGGAAGGGCTCTGCTGCGCGCCACCATCAAAAACGACTATAACGGCTACACCTGGACGGATACCACATCCGGCCGCCGCTATCTCTATGTCAATCCGCGCTTTTCCGCCCTGCGGCGCAATCTGTTTGATCTCTCCCGTCCCGACAGGGATATCCGCGATGCGCTTTTGCAGGAAGAGACGATCACGGTGCTCATGCGCTCGGATGCAGCCAGCACGCTCTTTCTCACCCAGCGTTTTCAGGCGCCGTCCGGTCAGGGCATCGTGCCCTATTTTTCCCCGGCAAGCGAAGTTTTCGGCACGCGGGATCTTCTGGCAGGGGACCGCTATACGTTCACGGGCTTTCGCCTGACCTCGGAGACCCCCGGTGTGCGGGACGCTGTCCTCGCCGCCATGCAGCAGGAAGACCCGTATTACGAAACCGTGCAAAACACGTATCTGCAGCTGTCCGATCTCATTGAGCCGCAGGTTTATGCCCTCGCGCGTGAGATCACCGCATCGGCGGAAAACAGCTTTGACCGCGCCGATGCGCTGTGCCGTTACCTGCAGTCCGGGCGGTATCCCTATACGCTTCATCAAAACGTGCCGCCGACATCCCGCGACTTCGTATCCTGGTTTCTTCTGAGCGAGCAGCAGGGCTATTGCACCTCTTATGCCAGCGCGCTGGCGGTGATGGCCCGTTCCCTGGGCCTCCCCTCGCGCTATGTGGAGGGATACGCCGCGGATCCGGATGTCGATGGGATTGCCCGCGTCACCCAGGAGGATGCCCATGCCTGGGTGGAAATCTATTTTCCCGGCTTCGGCTGGCTGACGTTTGATCCCACACCCGGTGCGTCCGCGGGGGAGAACGGCGGTTCCGGCACGGGGCAGATGCCTCCCACCGCCACCCCCACACCCACCCCGCAGGCTCCTGCGTCTCCCCAGCCCACGGCCACGCCCGCCCCGCAGGAGGACGGCGCCACCGCCGGGCCAAGCCCCTCGCCGACCCCCACTCCCCAACCGGAGGAGGCTTACTCTCCCTCCTCCGAGGACAGGCCTTTGCCGGATAAAATAGAAGAGCGCGATGAATCCTCCGCTCCGTTCCTGGCGTGGCTGGTGCTCATGCTTTTGATCCTGGCGGCGTGCTGTGCGCTGCGTCTTGCGCTGTGTGATCCGGCGCGCGTGGCCGCGCGCCAGCACACGGCGGGCGACGCCCTGCTTGTGTGGTACTGTGTCATCGAAGAAGCGCTGCTGTGCCTTGGCATCCGTCCGCTGCCCGGCGAAGCACCCGCCACATTCCTTCTGCGCGCGCAGGAGGCATGCCAGGGCCGCGTCACGCTGACCGGAGTGGGAAAGGCTCTGTGCATCGCGCGCTACAGCCCTTACCGTCTCAACCGCGTGCAGCCGGAACGTGCTCAGAAGGCATACCGCGCCCTGCTCGCCCTGATGAATCCGCTTCAGCGGGCGCGTCTGTATGGCCGAAGGCTGATTCGCGGAATCCGGCTTCCACGGCCGTAACCCCTGCGCAGTTTCCCTCTTTTTTCCTTTCTTTCCCTTCTTTTTCTGTTTGTGCGGGATGCGTCCAAAGCTTTGCCCCGACAGGTTCAAACGGAAAACCGGCGAAAGGCGGGGCTGTGAAAAAAGATTTCTCCTTTTTTCACAGCCCCGTTTTTTCATTCTTTTCGGGAATCATGCCTGCGCCGCAGCAAGAGCAATCAGCCGCTCGAGTGTAGAGAGCGTCTCTTCCTGTGTGAGCACATGGCGGGCCAGAAGATCTCCTATGAAAAACTCTTTATATTTTTCGCAAAAAGCGCTCTGCGTGATCAGGGCCTCCGCGTGATCCCCCGACAGATCGTAATTGGTGTAGGGCCGCAGGATCAGCGCGCCGCTCCCCTCATACAGGCTGATCTCGGTCTTCGGCGGATCAAAGCTGTCTTTGAAAAAGTGCACTTTAAAAGAGGGGTTTTCAGCCGTATGCTTCTGGATATGGCGAAGCATGTCCACCCTCTCCTGCGGGGTATAGGGCCGCATCGCAAAGAAATGATCCGACTGTTTCCCGGTGCGCGCAAACGCTTCCATCGCCCCGACGGAAAAAATGGTGTGGGTAGGCTTCTTTTTGGTAAACAGGTTCTCAAACCGCCGCTGATGAATCTGTGCGAAAGCCCGGATGAGCCCTTCAAGGCCTTCCTGCCCGGCAAATCCCGTCTCGGTAAACCCATCGACCACCGGGGAAACGAGCGTCTTCGTGCTGATAAATGCAAGGCACATGTCCATTTTCACGGTGTAGATCGCCCGGCCGCGTTCCAGCTCGCAGAACGCCTCGGTATAGGCCAGATAATCCTCCGGGGAATGGCGCAGGGCAAACGCGCTCTTGAGCGGATGCATCTGTGCGCGATCCGCGCGCCACATCCGTTCCATCAGGCTGATCGCCTGCTCTCCGCAGCGATCCATCATCAAAAGACGGTTTCTGTCAACCAGCAGGAACATATGCAGGTGCGTCTGACCGCTGTGATCCTCCCAGCGGACAATCAGGCTGTTGGCGCGATAGGTCTGCTCCCTCTCCGCCGAAAACATGCACGGCTCAACGCAGTAAGCCTCATAGCACGGCGCATAGAGCAGTGGCTGGATGGCCGCCACGGCCCGGATGATCTCATCCCCTCCGGTATACAGATAGTGCGTGATCTTCACCCGGCAGCCGCCCCTCCCATGCAGCAGGCCGTCTGCGATGGCCGCGCAGATTTCCCTGTCGCAGCAGCCGATGAGGGTCATGGATACGGCCCTGCAGCGGGCATACTGCTCCAGTTGCCGGTCAAATGTCCCGCAGGCGCCGCGGTCCGCGCTCTCCAGATAAATGGGCCGCCGGGCACGCTGTTCATCCACATCCCGAAGCATCTTTCTCATGGCCTGATTGCTTCGGTATCCTTCCACGCCCAGGCGGCTGACCTCCAGCGATTCCCGGAGCATCTGCTGCTGCGCCTTTGTAAGGGACAGCCAGTTTCCTCTCACTAACCGATGAAAAAAGGCCTCCTGCGTGGCCGGGCTGGTGGATCCCTCCAGAATACGGAAAAGGCTGTTGCGGCTTTTATTCTCCATCATCCTGGAAAGCGCGGAGGCGGAAATCCTTTTCTCCTTGAGAATCTGCCTGAGGCATTGGCCAAACGGCATCAGGCGCTCGGTCTCCCTTCCTTTCTCCATATCCCATCCTCCTGTTCCAAGCCGTCGTCTGTGTATGACATTGATTATACCGTATTTTTATGCATAAATCAATCCGGATGATGGGTTTCCCTTTCTCCCGCGGGTCCCTCAAGGGTGAAAATAAAGGCCGCCGGAACAGGCGGAAATTGGAAATTTCCTCTGTTCCAGCAGCCTTTTATGGTTCTCCTTGTGCCGATCCCCGCCGTTTTATGACACCGAAGGCCTGCGGCTTGCAGCGGCCGCGCCGTCGTTGTCGCGGCGGGTTTTGCCCGCCGTCAGCTTGCGTTTGGGTTCGCCGGGCACCAGCGTGGGTTCCGTGTGATCCCGAATGGTGTCGGCGGTGACGATCACGCGCGCAATGTCCGTGCGCGTGGGCAGCTCAAACATCGTGTTGAGCAGCGCATCCTCAATGATCGCGCGCAGGCCGCGTGCGCCGCTCTTGCGGGCGATGGCCTTGGCCGCAATGGCCTTGAGCGCATCCTCCTCAAAATCAAGCTCCACGCCGTCAAGCTCCACCAGCTTTTTATACTGGCGAACCAGTGCGTTACGCGGCTCGGTCAGAATGCGCACAAGCGCATCCTCATCCAGACTGTCGAGCGTCACGATGATCGGCAAACGGCCCACAAACTCCGGGATCAGGCCGAATTTGAGCAGGTCTTCCGGGCGAATATCCGCGAGCACTTCGCCGACATTGCGCTTTTCCCGGCTCTTTACTTCAGCGCCAAATCCAATGGCCCCCGCGCCGGACCGCTTTTCAATGATCTTGTCGATCCCATCAAACGCTCCGCCGCAGATGAAAAGGATATTCGTCGTGTCGATCTGAATAAACTCCTGGTGCGGGTGTTTGCGGCCGCCCTGCGGCGGCACGCTGGCAACCGTTCCCTCAATGATCTTCAGCAGCGCCTGCTGCACACCCTCGCCGGACACATCGCGCGTGATCGAAGGATTCTCGCTCTTTCGGGCAATTTTATCGATCTCATCAATATAGATGATGCCGCGCTGCGCGGCCTGAATGTCGTAATCAGCATTCTGAATCAGGCGCAGCAGGATGTTCTCCACATCCTCGCCGACATAACCGGCCTCCGTCAGGCTGGTGGCATCGGCAATGGCGAAGGGAACCTTGAGGATCTTGGCCAGAGACTGGGCCAGGAACGTTTTGCCGCAGCCCGTCGGGCCGACCATGACGATGTTGGACTTTTGCAGCTCTACATCCCCGCGCTTTCTGGGCGCGTTGATTCGTTTGTAATGGTTGTAGACGGCAACGGCAAGGGCGCGTTTGGCCTTCTCCTGCCCGACGACGTATTCATCCAGCACGGCCTTAATCTCCGTAGGCTTGGGCAGGTTCTGCGCCTCCTGGCTGGGCGCGGTGCCCAGATCGTCGGCGATGATTTCCTGGCACAGCGCGATGCATTCATCGCAGATATACACGCCATTGCCCGCAATAATGCGGCGCACCTGATCCTGCGTCTTGTCGCAGAAGGAGCAGCGCGCCACGCGCGGCTGCCTGGTTTCGTCCCTATCTCTTGGCATTTCGCACCTCAGATCTTTTTTTCATGCGCGCCTTCGCGCGCCCTCTCCGGCTCAAAAGGCTGGATATCCCTCTCACTTTTTACGCGGCTGATAGATTTCATCGATGATGCCGTAGGCAAGAGCCTCCTGCGCCGTCATGAAGTAATCGCGCTCCACATCGCGCTCGATACGCTCAAGCGGCTGCCCGGTCATCTCGCTCATCAGCCTGTTCATCTTGGTCTTTGTGCGCAGCAGCCACTGGGCATGCAGCTGCACATCCGTCGCCTGGCCGCTCGCGCCGCCGCTCGGCTGATGGATCATCACCTCGCTGTTAGGCAGCGCCAGGCGCATGCCCGGCTCACCCGCCATCAGCAAAAAGGCTCCCATCGACGCGGCCATGCCCAGGCACACCGTGCGGATCTTGGGCTTGACATAGCGCATCGTGTCAAAGATGGCCATGCCGTCGGTCACACTGCCGCCCGGGCTGTTGATATACATGGAGATATCGGCGTCCGGATCCTCCATTTCAAGGAAAAGCAGCTGCGCCACAATGCTGTTGGCCAGCGCTTCGTTGACCTCGCCGCGCAGGAACACGACGCGATCCTTGAGCAGGCGGGAGTAAACGTCGTAGGAGCGCTCGCCGTAAGGCGTCTTCTCAATGACGCTGGGTTCAAAGTAATAATTGCTGGACATTGCCGGCGCCTCCTTCCAGGGCGTGAACCATCACGCCGCAGCTTGTTTGCGTAAGCCCTTTCTTTAACAAGGGGCCTTTGTTTTTAAACGGAACAGGCGTTTGCTTTTTCCCTCATCGGGGAGCAGGCGTCTTTGCCGGCCGCCGCCCTTACGCCTCTGCCTGCGCCTGATCGCACAGGAACCGAACCGCCTTATCGCGAATGGCGTCCGCCCGGAAATAATCGCGGTCCGCATCCGTGAGCGTCTGCTTGATTTCCTCAACGGACTTGCCAGCCTGCGGGGCGAACTTGGCGATCTGCTCGTCGATCTCCTCATCCGTTGCCTCAAAGGCCTCCGCCTTTTCAATGGCCTCCAGCACCAGGTGCGCGCGCACGCTCTTTTCCGCCTGCTCCCGATAGCCCGCGCGGAAGCTCTTTTCATCCTGCCCGGTATACTTCATAAAGTCGGAAAGCTTAAGGCCCTGCGCCGCAAGGCGGTATTCAAAATCGCGCAGCATGGAATCGATCTGCCGCTCGATCATCGCCTCCGGAATCTCCACAGTGGCGTTTTCCATGACCTTTTCAAGAACGGCGTTGGTAAAAGCATTCTCGTCGCGCTCGGATGCCTGAGCTTCCAGTTTGGCGCGAATATCCTTCCTGTATTCATC
>DVMG01000277.1 GCA_018715105.1 Candidatus Ventricola intestinavium | reverse complement strand
ACTTCAATGGATACACCACCGTGGGCATCAACCACCTGGGCGACTGGGGCACGCAGTTTGGCAAGATGATCTGCGCCTATAAAAGATGGGGAAATCGGGAGGCGGTCGAACAGGGCGGCGTGCAGGCCATGGTGGATCTCTATGTGCGCTTTCACCAGGAAGCGGAAAAGGATCCGGCCCTGGAAGACGAGGGGCGCGCATGGTTTAAAAAGATCGAGGACGGCGATGAAGAGGCGCTCGCCATTTTTTCCTGGTTTAAAGAAGTGACCCTGCGGGACACGCAGCGTGTGTATGATCTGCTGGGCGTGACGTTTGATTCCTATGCGGGCGAGAGCTTTTACAACGACAAGATGGCGCCCGTCGTCGAGGAGCTGCGGGAAAAGGGGCTGCTTGTCCAGTCGCAGGGGGCGTATGTGGTCAAGCTGGAGGATTACGGCATGCCTCCGGCCATTGTGCTGCGCAGCGATGGCGCGACGCTCTATATCACAAGGGATCTGGCGGCGGCCTTTTACCGCCATCACACGTATCACTTTGACAAGTGCCTCTACGTCGTCGCGTATCAGCAGAACCTGCATTTCAAGCAGCTGTTCAAGATCCTTGAGCTGATGGGGCATGACTGGTATAAGGGCATGGAGCATGTTTCCTTCGGCATGGTCAGCTATGAAGGCCGCGCGCTCTCCACGCGGGAGGGGTATGTGGTCTATCTGGAGGACCTGCTCAACAAGGCCGTCGAGAAGGCGCGGGAAATCATCGAGGAAAAGAGCCCCAACCTGCCCAATAAGGATGAGGTTGCCCGCCAGGTGGGCGTGGGCGCCGTGGTATACTTTGACCTGCACAATGACCGCACCAAGGATATCGATTTTCGCTGGGAACGTGCGCTCAACTTTGACGGGGAAACCGGCCCGTATGTGCAGTATACGCACGCGCGCTGTTGTTCGGTGCTGCGCAAGGCGCAGTCTCTTGCCCTGGAGCAGCCGGATTATGAGGCGCTTACGGACGATGAGGCGTGCGATGTGCTGATGCTGCTTTCCCGCTTTCCTGAAACCGTGCGCAAGGCGATGGAGCAAAACGAGCCCTCGCTCATCACCCGGCATACCACGCAGCTTGCCCAGGCCTACAACAAATATTACTTTGAACACCGCATCATGGAACAGGAGGATCCCTGCGGCACCGCAGCCCGCCTGAACCTGACGCGCGCTGTGTGCGATGTCATACGAACCGGGCTGTATCTGATCGGCGTGCAGGCGCCCGAACGGATGTGACGGAACGCGGCACGAGGACGAAAGGCGGCGCCGGAAGGCGGCGTCAGGAGAGAAAAAGACGCGGAAAACGCGGGAAGACGGAAAAAGAGCCACCGAAGAACGCAACCGGAGGGAGAGGGAGCGCTGGCCATGGATATTTTCGAGCTGAAGGCCCTTTTGCTTGACATCGACTGCATGACGGCGCTGCGCCATGTGACCCGCAATCCGGCGATGGCGGCCCTGATCCGCCTGTGCAGAGTCTGCGCGCAGGAACAGGGAGAGGATTCCGCCGCGCTGACACAGGCATACTGCGACGCTTATGACGCATGGCTGGGCGCAGCGGCCGGCGGGCGCGGCGGCTTTGTGCGGGAGGCGCTGGAAGCCGTGCTCTTTGAGGAGAGCGCCGCCGCCTCGCTCTGCGCGCGCATGGATGAGCTGCCTTACAGCCTGATGAACGCGCTCTCGCATGATCTTCATGTGCTGGGCAGGCTGGCCGCCATGGAGCCGGCCATGTTCCTGCTTTTGTGCGAGCGCGCCGGCATGTCCAGCCAGACAGCCGTGCGCCTGCCGGTGTGGGAACCCGTGCTCGGCCGGGAGGCCTTTGACCCGCGCATTGACAGCGGCATGCTCTCCCGCGAGGGGGCAAAGCGCGTGGCCGCCTTTTTCCGCCGGCATGGCACGGGGCTGTTTGCACGCTGCCCCGGATGCACATGGGTGGGGGTGAGCGCGCAGTATCCGCTCGGGCTGCGCGGCATCCGAAAGCCGGATCCCATCCGTCTGGAGGACATGGTGCTCTACGAACGCGAGCGCGGCACGCTGGTTGAAAACACACGGCGCCTGCTGGCGGGCCATCCGGCATGCAACATCCTGCTCTATGGCGACAAAGGGACGGGCAAGTCCGCCACGGTCAAGGCGCTGCTCACCAGCATGTGGCTGGAGGGGCTGCGCATCGTCGAGGTTCCCCTGGCCCACCTGACCAACCTGCCGACGATCTTTTCCATCCTGCGCGAACAGCCCTGCAAGTTCATCGTGTTCGTGGATGACCTTGCGTTTAACGATTCCTGCCCGGAATACACAGCACTCAAGACCGTGCTGGAGGGCGGGCTGGAGGCGAGGCCGGATAACGTCGTGGTCTACGCGACGAGCAACCGGCGCAACATCGTACGCCAGCGTTTTTCCGAGCGGCAGGATGACGTGAATGAACGCGACACGCTGGAGGAAAAATTCTCTCTGGCCGACCGGTTTGATCTGCGGCTGACGTTCGCCTCTCCCACCCAGGAGGAGTATTTTGCCATCTGCCGGGCGCTGCTTGACGCCCGCGGCATTCCTTATGACTGGGAGGCGCTCATGCCGCGCGCCCGCGCCTGGACGGTCAGCCACAACGGCTGTTCCCCACGCATTGCCCGGCAGTTTGCGGATTTTGTGGCGGGAGAACGGCCCGGCGGGGAAGGCGGACCGGGGGCCGATGCATCCCCCGGGGCCTGAAGATCGAACGCGAAAGGAAGGAAACGCCTGTGAAGAAGGTCAAAATTACCGTGCTCAAAACGACGCTTGACGAGGAGCTGGCCGCACAATATGGCGTGCCCGGCCTGACAAAATGCCCCATGCTCCGCGAAGGGCAGGTCTTTTATGCGGACTATGCCAAGCCGCAGGGCCTGTGTGACGAGGCCTGGAAGGCGATTTATCAATACGCCTTTGCCTTGGCGCATGGCGCGGGAGAAGACGTTTTTTATTACGGCGACTGGGTGAAAACGCCGGGCGTCGCGATCTGCAGCTGCAACGACGGCCTGCGCCCCGTGATCTTCAAGCTGGAGGCGACGGATGAGGAATCCACCCTGGATTACACGCCGGTTGAGCGTTGACGCCATTTCATGGGAAGCGGACCGGGAGGCGGCATGAGCGGCAGCGGAAAGAAGCGGAAGGAATGGATCGGGCGGCTGATGACGGCGGCTCTTGGCTTGATGTGCGCGCTTTTGATGGGCGCCGTCTTTTATGCCACCATGGTTTACCAGCTTGCGGGAGAGGAAGAGGATGCCGGCACGCCGGCACGCGCGCTGGCCACACCGGCGCCGCTTGCGCAAGGGGCGGACGGCGAGATCGGCGGGCTGTTTCCCGGCGGGCTTCTGGCCCTGGGCAGCGGCACCCTTGTTTCCCAGCAGGCGCAGGATGTGGACATGGGTGGCGCGCTTTGCCGGGTGATCACGCGCACATACACGCTGGCGGACGGCTCTCAGGCGCTGGCCGTCAGCGCGACGCCGGCCGCCTATCTGGAGCGGCTTTCCGCTGAAAACTGGCGGGCCCAGCTGATCACGGGCTTTGTCGTGAGCGGGCTGGACGCCGTATATGCCCTTTCGGGCCAGCGCGGCATGCTGTCCGCGCGGGACGGCGATTTTGTTTACATGATTGAGGCGGATGCAAACGAGCAGGCCCTCTATGCGCTGGGCGCCTCGGCATATCTGGAATAGGGGCGGCGGATCATCTGCATGCGTGAGGGTCAGCCGCTTTTCAAAATCTCTTCCATGGTGAAGACCATGGGGCGGACAAAGGGAAGACGGCTTGTGCGCACGGTGACCGTATCGCCGCAAACCGCAACGCTCAGCTGAACAGGATGCGCAAAGGGCGCGTCCTTTCCCTTTTTGGGCACAAGAAACAGGGAGGTCGGGCCGTCTGGAGAGAGGATGCCCGCCTGTGATGCGTGTAAAAGAGCGGCCAAAACCCGCTGCCTGCTGATAAACATGATCAAAACCTCCTGTGCGGCGGCGAGGAGAAAGGCGCACGCCGAACCGATGCTGTGTCTATGTTCTGCGCCCAGGGGAGCTTTCCCTGCCTGGGGGATTGCAATTTGCGGCGGATTCGCGTATCATAGGCGTAGAAACACGCGGCACGCCGGACCGCACAATCAGGCGGCCGGACGGCGCAAAAGGAGAAAAGCATATGGATATCAAGCAGGAGGCACTGAAAAAGCACTATGAGTGGAAGGGCAAGCTGGAAATTGCCCCGCGCACGCATGTGACAAACAGCCTGGAGCTTTCCCTGGCCTATACGCCTGGAGTGGCGGAGCCCTGCCTGGCGATTCAGGCGGACTATGAAAAGAGCTTTGCACTCACCCGCCGGGCGAACATGGTCGCGGTGATTACGGATGGTTCAGCCATTTTGGGCCTTGGCGATATCGGGCCGGAGGCGGGCATGCCGGTCATGGAAGGCAAGTGCGTGCTCTTTAAGGAGTTTGCGGATGTGGACGCGTTCCCCCTGTGCATCCGCACGCAGGATGTGGACGAACTGGTGCGCACGATCTATCTGATCTCCGGCAGTTTCGGCGGCATCAATCTGGAAGACATCGCCGCGCCGCGCTGCTTTGAGGTGGAGCGCAGGCTTAAAGAGCTGTGCGACATCCCGGTCTTCCATGACGATCAGCACGGCACGGCCGTCGTGGTGGCGGCGGCGCTCATCAATGCCCTCAAGGTGGTGGGCAAGCAGATGGATCAGGTGCGCGTGGTCATCAACGGCGCCGGAAGCGCGGGGGTGGCCATCGCCCGGCATCTTCTGAATCTCGGCGTGCAGGATCTGATTCTCGTGGATCGCTTCGGCATCCTCTGCGAGGGTATGCCGGGGCTGAATGAAGCCCATGCGGCGATGAGCCGCCTCACCAATCCGCGTCGTCTCACCGGCACGCTGGCCGATGCGATGCGCGGGGCGGATGTCTTTATCGGCGTGAGCGCGCCGGGCGTCGTGACCCGGGAGATGGTTGCCAGCATGAATGCGGGCGCCTGCGTGTTCCCGATGGCCAACCCCGTGCCGGAAATCCATCCGGACGAGGCCCTCGCCGCGGGGGCAGTCGTCGTGGGCAGCGGACGCAGCGATTACAAGAACCAGATCAATAACGTGCTGGCGTTCCCCGGCATTTTCCGCGGCGCGCTTGACTGCCGCGCCCGCGACATCAACGAGGCGATGAAGATGGCGGCCAGCCATGCCATTGCGGGCCTGGTATCCGACAGGGAACTGACGGCGGATTACATCATCCCCCGGGCATTTGACAGGCGCGTGGGCAGGGCGGTGGCGCGCGCGGTGGCACAGGCGGCCCGCGAGAGTGGTGTGGCCAGGTTATAAACCCAGGGGCGGAGGGCAAACGGCTTGAGCCGGATCCACGCCAGAACGCTGCCTGTGCCACCGCGGCATCGCCGCTATGCCGCCGCCGCATGGCGGATCCTGAAAGGCGGGGAATTCTCTTTCTGCGCGCGGACCCTGCGAATTTGAGGAAAATCCTTGTTTTTTCTGTGTAAACGGTGTACAATAACCAGTCGGAATCCTGTGTTCCGGCTGGTTTGTTTTATGGACCCCTAAGGAGAGAAACGAATATGACAAAGATTGATATTTTTTCCGGTTTTCTCGGCGCTGGGAAGACCACGCTCATCAAAAAGCTGCTCAAGGAAGCGCTCGGCGGCGAAAAGGTCGTTCTCATTGAAAATGAGTTCGGGGAGATCGGCATCGACGGCGGTTTCATGAAGGAAGCCGGCATTCAGGTGACGGAAATGAATTCAGGCTGCATCTGCTGCTCGCTGGTGGGGGATTTCGGCAAAGCGCTGCGCCAGGTGATCGACACCTATCATCCCGACCGGATCCTGATCGAGCCAAGCGGCGTGGGAAAGCTCTCCGATGTCATCCGTGCGGTGGAGGGCGTGGAAAAGGATCTCCCCGAAGCCTCCATGGGCAGCTTCGTGACGGTGGCGGATGCGACGAAGTGCCGCATGTACGTCAAGAATTTCGGCGAGTTTTTCCTCAATCAGATTGAGTATGCGGGCACCATCCTGCTCTCCCGCACGCAGAAGCTGACCCAGGAGAAGCTGGAGGCCGTTGTCGCCCTGCTTCGGGAGCATAACGCCAAGGCCCGCATCATCACCACCCCCTGGGAGGAACTGACCGGCGAACAGATCCTTTCCGCCATGCAGAAGGATCACAGCCTGGCCGAAGAGATGCTTGCCGCCGTCATGGCGCAACGCGAGGAAGCGCATGCGCATCATCCTCATGAGCACGACCACCAGGAGCATCACGACCATGAGCACGATCACGGCCATGAGCATGATCACGAGCATCACGAAGACGGGCACGGCGCGTGCAGCTGCGGCCACCACGACCATGACCACGAGGACGGGCACGGCGCGTGCAGCTGCGGCCACCACCACCACGGCCACGACGCCGACGAGGTGTTCACCTCCTGGGGGGTGGAAACCGTGCGCGCCTTTGGCGAGCAGGAGCTTGCCGGCATGCTGGCCAGGCTGGAAGAGGAGCGCTTTGGCCTGGTTCTGCGCGCGAAGGGCATTGTGCCCTGCCGGGACGGCGGCTGGCTGCATTTTGATTACACGCCCGGTGAGCAGGATGTGCGCAGGGGCCCGGCGGATTTCACAGGACGCCTTTGCGTGATCGGCTCCAAACTGAGCGAAACGGAGCTTTCCAAGCTCTTTGATGTTGCCTGATCGGAGGGAGAACATGGCTATCCCGGTTTATCTGTTCGCAGGCTTTCTTGAGAGCGGCAAGACATCCTTCATCGCCAGCGTTTTGCAGGATCCCGGCTTCACCCGCGACGAGCATACGCTCATCGTTCAGTGCGAGGAGGGGATGGAAGAGTTTGAACCCGCCATGCTCAAAAAAACGCACAGCGTCGTGGAGTGCGTGGAGGATGAGGAGGAATACAACGCCGACACCCTGCGCGCCTTTGTGCGCAAGCATCACCCGGATCGTGTGATCGTGGAGATGAACGGCATGTGGGATCTGGATGCGGCGCTGGAGCGTACGCCCAAGGTGCTGGAGGTTTACCAGATCATCACCACGGTCAACGCGCAGACATTTGACCTGTACGCCAAGAACATGGGTCAGCGGATGCTGCAGCACATCACCGACGCGGACATGGTGGTCTTCAACCGGGCGACGGAAGAGACCCGCCAGCTCATCCGCGACCGCAATGTGCGCAGCATGAACCCGCAGGCCGCGCTGTATTTTGAAAATGAGGATGGCACCAGCGAGGATTACGGCGCGGGCATGCCCCCGCCTTATGACATGGACGCCCCCGTCATCCAGATTGAAGATCAGCACTTTGGCATCTTCTACCTCGATGCCTCTGAAAACCCGGAAAACTACGATGGGAAGGCTGTGCGCTTTAAGGGTTACATTTACAAGGGACGCAACATCGAAAGCGACGAATACGTTCCCGGCCGCATGGGCATGGTCTGCTGTGCGGAGGATATCCGCTTTGTGGGCTTTATCGCCAAGGCCAACGGCCTGCCGATCCCCAAACCCAAAACATGGCAGTGGGTCACCGCGCTGGTACGGGCGCAGGAGCGGCGGCAGTATCGGGGCGTGGGGCCGGTGCTCTATGTCACGGCGCTTGAGCCCTGTGAGCCGCCGGAGGAAGAGGTCGTCACATTTAACGCATAAGCCCTTTTCATCCATGCATTTTTATGCTATACTGTCGGCATGGGCGCGTGCTGAGCACGGCCTAACCGATTCAACAAGAGTCTTCGGGGCTGGGTGAAATTCCCGACCGGCGGTCAAGTCCGCGACATGCAGCGCGTCTGCCTGTGATCCGGTGTGATTCCGGAACCGACAGTAAAGTCTGGATGGGAGAAGACGGCTTACGGCAGTTTTTCCTTTGCGGCGCCCGGAGTCCATTCTTCGGGCGCCGCTTTTTTAAAAAATCCGCCGGCTTTGCCGGCGGAGGC
>DVMG01000276.1 GCA_018715105.1 Candidatus Ventricola intestinavium | reverse complement strand
AGACTGTAGGCAAAAGAGAGCATAGCGTTCACATTATCAAGAGGAGGCCTGCGGTTGCGTTCGTGAAAGAAGAAGGATTCTTTGCTTCGCAGAATCATCTGGTCAAATACGCCAAAGTACGCTGTAGCCCCCACTCCCTCCAGACCGCGCAGGGATTCAAGGTTGTTCACCTGCAAGATTTGCGGCAACAACGATTGCAGCGTTCTTGACGCCAGCTGAAATGCAGGTTCATCGATTCGCATTTTATGATCCCTGCGCGTGCGTTCGATGCTCCAGCGGGCATTGTAAACCTTTGCAAAGATCATGTTTCGAGCAATTTGGCAGCTTTGCACCGGCTCATCGGCAATGCGGTATTGCGTGCGCCGCAGGAGCACATTTCCGCTGGAAATGCCCGTTGTTCTGGCAAGAAACCGTCCCCTGGGAGAGCAAAAGCTCAATGCAATATCCCGCTGAGCACAGGCACCCATCAGGGCGGGCGATGCGCCGGAATAGGAGAAAGAGATGATTCCTGAGAGCGTATGAAGCGGATAGCGTGCAAGCGTCTGTTTGTCTCGGCTGGCGACGACGTTTTCGCCGTCGAGGGACAGATAGACATCTTCAGAGGTGACAAAGAGTGTGTTGAGCAGATGCCTCATGGTTCTTCCTCCATCGCACGGCGCAAGTAACCAGCAGCGGAACGCTTGCGCTGCAACACAGGCAGACAGATCTCCTTGAGGGAGCAGGCGTTGCAGCTTTTCGTGGGCTTGACGCGTGGCGTATAACCCCGGTCATGGAGATGATGCATTTCTTCCAGCAGTGATTGGACTTGCGCGCGCAGTTCGGGCGTGAATTCGACGCATACACGCCTGCGTGTTTCTCCATAAAAGAGCGCGCCTTTTTCGACTGAACAGCAGAGCATCTCTTCCAAGCAAAGGGCCTGGGCACAGAGCTGGAGCTCATCGGCATCATGCGGCTTCGGTGCACCACGCTTGTATTCGATGGGGAAGGGGCGCCATAGCCCGTCTTCTCCCTGGAGCGCAATGCCGTTTGCATCTGCATGGAATTCGACGACGTCACACTGCCCGCTGATGCCCAGCCTGCGGGACATCACAGGGAGGCCGCGCAGGACCAGCGTATCGCCGCGGCGCTCGCGCTGTGTGTCATCATGTACCCGCCTGTGAAAGAGATCGCCGTCCACGGTGCGCAGGTTTTCCTTCCATTGGTTTTCGATGTGGATCAGCGCCCATTGACGGCGGCAGAAGGCAAAATGTTGAAGACCGGAAAGCTGGAGGAAGTCGTCTTCTGCGTACATCAGCTCAACCGCTGGCAGGTGACGCCGGCGGGCAGGGAGGCTTCGTCCACTGTAACGACATAATCCGAATAGCTGCGGGCAGGTGCCGTGCTATCGGGATCGCGACGCGCAACCTTCACGGAATCGAAGAGCTTCCACGCAGGCGCATTGCCCAGTTCGGATTCATGGCGGAAGACGATCAAGTCGCGCACAGCCATCTTGCCCCGCGCGGCGGAGTGATCGTGCTCGAACATGTTGAGAATTGCTTCAAAGAGCAGCGCCAGATCCTCTTCAGTAAAACCTGTGGTCTTGCGGGCGAGATTGGCAGAGACAAAGCCTTCGCAGCGGTAAAGGCCGTAGGGAACGATGTATTTGCGGCCCATTTCGGTTCCTTTTTTTTCGGCATCGGCTTCGGTGGTGATGGCGACACGGGTGATCGTTACTTCCTGCGGAATGACGGATTCAATGCTTTTGGCGAAGCCCAGCTGTACGGGACCGCGGATCTGGCCGCAGTTGAGCGCGCCTTTAACCATGGTGGTCATGACGGCGCCAAACGTGCGGATATCATAGAAGTTTGCACACATAAAGTCGCGGACGATGCGATCGACATCGGCACCTTCATCTTTTTTGGATTTAATCGCTTTCTTGAGCGCTTCAGGTTTCTGGGCAGCTGCGCTGGAAATTCCCACCTGCGCAAACCCCTCGTTGTCGCTACGGTTGAGTGGAACGCCGTCTTTGACGTAGATGCGATATCCCGGCGCATCCTCTTTGACGGTTTCGATATAATTGCGGATCTTACGCTTGAGGCAGACGTCTGTCACCAGGCCGAAGCCGGTTTCAGGATCGACGCGCGGCATGTTGCCCGCATCAGGGTCACCGTTGGGGTTCCCGTTTTCAACGTCGAAGAGGATGACAAACTCGTAGCGGTTTTTGATGGCTTCAGACATGGTTTAGTCCTCCTTTTTGGAATTGCCGTAGTTGGCCTGGGTCTGGTGGTAGTAGCCGATTTGAAATGCACCCTGCTGTGCGAGATTCATCCGTGTGGGATAGTTCTCGCCCAGTTTGGTAAATAGGTCGCTCAGCTGTTTTTCGTAATAGACGCGCAGACCATCATCCAGTTTTTTCAGATGTTTCTGCGCCAGATTGACCAGCGTCGGGAATACGGTGCTCGGCGTGGAGGAAGCGGAGTTGAAGTAGCGATCTTTGATGGTGGATTGAATATCGCGGTTTGCGGACTTCTGAATGGCCTCCAGCAGGGAAAAGAGGCGTCCGAGGGTGTAAGGAATGTTGGTGCTGTCGGGATTGAGAGACACGTGCAAAACCTCCTTGGGTACGTTGGGATGGGTGTTTTGGATGTAATAAGCTTTGAGGATGGCTGCGCGGCCGCGCGTCACCTCGTGCTCAGCGCGGATGCGCAGGGTGATGCCGTTGAGCAGTGTGGCTGGATAGCGCGTGCCAAACACAATGGCGCGCAGAAGTTCACCGGCAAGAACAGGCGGAGGCAATTTGTCGCGGCTTTTTTTGTTGACGGTTTCGTCAAGCAGCGACCACATGGTGAGGTACTCGCGTTTGTCAAGAGACGGCCGGACGATCTCAAGGCGTTCATAATGCTCCTGTACGCGCCGCATGATTTCACCGAAGCTGTTGCGCAAAAAGAAGCGTACAGATAGACGCGCTGCATTAGGAGAAATGCCCAGAATGAAAAACTCCATTTGCGGTTTGAGTCTTGTCTCTTCAAATGTGAAAGGTTCCCCGGCGCACAACGCCTTCGTCAAAGAACGCAAGTCGTCAATGCTGTAACGGCTGTCGCCCAGGCATGAGCGGAAGATGCGCGAGTAGGAAGGACTGGCGTCCTTGGCCCAGAAGAGAACCGTCGTATCCGAAAGGCGCATGGCGCAGTCGGAAGAAGCAATCAGATCATTCAATGCGGAGGTATATGCGAAGGCTGCGTACTTTCCGGTGGGGGCATTAAGGCTCTGTTCTTTGCCGTAGGACCAGAAGGCCGGGGCATTGAAGGAGACGAGGGCAGCGCCGCTGGATTGCGCGCCTTGAACACCCTTGATGGACGGATGGACAGCCACCGGCGCGCAGCGCTCGCCTGTGACCAGGCAGATAGCCTGGGGGCCACCGTCCGCAGCGTCGTAGTGCCGTTGCCATGCCGCGCGAATGTCCGGGTCGTCATGCACAAAGGAGCCGTGATAGCGAAAAGTGATGTTTGCGCCCTCAAGCAGATTGTCCATGCAGGCAGCAAGTGCGGGATGCTCCTGGGCCGTTTCGGGCGCCCACGATTCAAAGAAGGCTAGGACCGTGCGTGCCGCCGGGGAATCGACCCCCTCGAGCAGTTCTTCATGCAGTTTCTTACAGGCAGCAAAACATTTCAAACTGCGAGCAGGCTTTCCTTTTTTGTCGAAGCCAAGCATATAGCTTGAGTTGTCACACAGGAAATTGGCACTGATGTCGACGGTGCGCTTGGCCTGTGCGGGCATGTTGATCACACGCGGGCCGATCACGGTTTTTTTGCCGCGTGTAATAGGCCCTATGAGTGATATTGCCTGTTCTACCTCACCATTTTCTCCCAAATCCAGTGCGACACCAACTTTTGCCGGAGCCCAGCCAGGTGCTTCTAGCTTTCCAGTCCGAACGAGGCTTTCATAGTATGCGGTCAGGGCTTGCAGAATCATCCATACACCTCCCTGCTGTCCCGCGCCGGAACGCTTAGGACGCCGTCGTTCAACTTTGCGCGGAAGAAAAGCGGCTGGATGTTCTGCGGATCGGTATAGTCAAGATCCCAGAGCATGAAACCCAAATCTTTTTCCCCCAGCAATTCCGGTGGACAGGGCGGGATCTCCTCGCTGGGGCGAAACTGTGCCGGAAACTCCCGGCAACCCAAATAAGGCTGATGATAGAATTGCCCGCGGCTGATACGGCGCTTGATGATGTCCTGAAATTTGCCGGGATTATCGCTGGGCGCGGCTTTGTCCGTCATCTCGAAATGCGCTTCGATGACATATTCCACATCGCGCAGCAACAGCGAAGCACGCTGTTGAATTTCATCCCGGGCGGACAGGTAAAGCTGTCCTTTGCCGCGGTTCATGACAGTGCGCGCCGTGTTGGCATTGAGGGTGGCCTTGACCTCATTGCGGCGCAAATTCATGTAACGGATCGGTTTACAGACGCGAATCCTCTCGATGTACCATTGCATGCCTGGGTGCCAGAAAATGGCTTCTACCAGGCCGCGGGCTGCCGAAGGCGTCATGACATCGTAAGAGACACGCTCTACCTTCATTTCTGGTCTGGAGAACAAGGCATAGTCCCCCCAGACCCTGAGGCGAATGGACAATGATTTCACTCCTTGTATTATAAAGTAGTAGTTATTAGAGCCCCTCTCCAAGGGCTGTGCTATACTGTAAACGTGCTGTGGATGGATGGTTTTCATCTCCTGCCGATAAGATGACTCCTGAACAGTTGCAGCCACAGCCCTTACAATTTTGCTGATTAG
>DVMG01000034.1 GCA_018715105.1 Candidatus Ventricola intestinavium | reverse complement strand
GGTTTTTGTGTGAAATACACACATGCCTGGCCTTCTTCACCCCTTTTTTTGTGAGGACAGCTTGCTTTTTAGCGCACAACATGCTATAACTGAATTGTTATCATCTGGATGGGCGTCGTCTCCATGCGCGTGTCCGATACGAAAGGAGCTTTCCCCGTGATGAAAAACTTCCTTTGCCTGCTGCTTTTGTTCCTTACGTTTCTAGGCTGCGCACCGGCGAGCGGCGAGCAGGCTGTGCCCTGCTATTGGCAGCTCACATCCGTGGAGGTGACAACTTCTGCCTCTTCCCGCTACAGCACCGGCGCGCAGACCGATATTCTCCCGCTCTCGGGCCTTGACGCAGCCGGCATGTTCCATGCGTTGAGTCCCTCTTACGGCATGTCGGTCCGCGCTTCGCGGGGGGTGGGCAGCGGCGTGCAGGGCACGTATACATTCACGGGGATTCCCGCGCTCGCGCCCGGCGCATCCAGCATACGCCTGACGCTCGCCTCCTCCATGTCCAGCGAAGACGATGCCTTTTATCTTTATGCCACGGTCAATCTGAACGGCCAGCGCCTTCTGCGCGTGCGGGAAAGCGGCGTGTGGATGATGCGCCTCTCTTTCCCCCGGGTGGCCGAGCCGGGCGCGCAGAGGCGGGTTCGCCTGCGTGCCGTGGAGATCAGCGGCGTGGCTTCCGTCGATGCCACGTACACATATGAAGCTGTTCCCGGAACGATGCTCATCGATGCAAACGGCGATATCGTGCTTTATGATCTGCAGGGCCACGAAACCTGCCGCATCTCCACGTCGGAGGACAGTGTGCCTGCCTTTGCCGCATCCTCCGGTGCGGAAGAGACGCTGTTTTCAGCGCTTGTGCAGGCGGATGGATCGCTCCTTGCGCGCTTTGCCCCGGATTGTGGGCTGAGTATCGAGGAAATCCTCCAGCTGCTGCGCACCGCGGCCGCATCCGCCCGGGATTTGGGCGGTCCTTCGCCTCTTCCTTCGCTCCAGGCGGATGCCGATGCCTCCGCGCTCTACATAGCCGCGGGCACCGAGATAACCGAAGAAAACCTCGCACCGCTTCTCGGCGCCGCTCTGAATCAGCCGGCGCAAACCGGGAAAGACGCCGGAATCCTCGCGGTCACCGCTTCGCCCACCCCGCTGTCCTACGGCGAACTGCTGTCGCGCCTTTCTTCCACCGATGAGCCGGAGGCCACGCCTTCTGCCTCCCCCACGGCGGCATCGTCCCTCGCGGAGGACATCCAGGCTCTCGCTCTTTATGATGAAGAGGGGATCCGGGCGTGCGTGCTGCTGCCCGGTTCCCAGGTGGATGGCGCCGCTCTGGAAACGATCACCGGCATGCTCTCCCGCCTTGGCCATTATGGCCTGCAGGAGGAGGAACTGGAGGCCCTTGCATCGCAGAATCCCGAAGCTGCACAGATCACGCTCTCCCCTCTGGGATCTGCCACACAGTTAACCCTCAAGGCAGGAAGCGTTCATGCGCTGTGCGCCCTGCTGGAGGATACGCTCGCCGCATTCATGGTAACCCCTACCGTGGCCCCCACCGCGACACCGACAGCCGTTCCCACCGCGACGCCCACCGCTGCACCGACACCGGTTCCCACGGCCACACCCACCGCCGTTCCTACCGCGACGCCGACGCGCATTCCCACCGCCGCCCCCACGGCCACACCGACGGTTGAGCCGACCGCTTCGCCTACGTTCAATCCCACCGTTTCGCCCGCCGTGACGCCAACGCCTTCTGCTCCCCCCGTGCAGGAAACAGCTCTCCCCTCCGAAGCGCCGACGGCTTCGCCCGTTCCTGCCCCTTATGCGGGCCATTATCCCGTTCCGATTCTCGCGCTTGTGTTGCTGCTGATTCTTGTCGTTTTCGTGCTGCTCATCCTTGTCATCCGCCGCACGGGCAGAAAGCAGCGCTGAGTTTCCTTCGCGTCCGGTCCATGAACCGGCTGCCGCCATACTGCCGCCGTATAGGAAAAAACCTGTACGGCGGTTTTTCTGCATCCAAAACGGGGAAGTGACGTGCACATTCCCTGTGCCGTTTGGGCCAGGATCCTGCCGGACAGGTTTTCTTTTTCTCACTCGGGACAGGCAAACTGCGCCCTTGACAGATCAATACCAGTCATGCTTTTCATTTCTGTCCAAAGCGTTGATGCGGTTCATTTCTTCCTCCGTCAACTCAAACCCGAACAAATCGAGATTCTCCCGGATATGCTCCGGGTTGCTGGATCCGGGGATCACGGTTACGCCCTTTTGCAGATTCCACCGGAGAATAACCTGCGCCGATGTTACGCCGTGGTTTTCAGCGATTGCCGAGATCGTTTCATCGCCCAGAAGTTCCGCCGTGTATCCCCGTCCGCCGAATGGATACCAGCCCTGCATCACAATCCCCTTTTCCTGAATAAAGGGAATGACATCGTTTTCCTGGTAATAGGGATGAATTTCATTTTGCACCAACGCTGGGGTGATCTCTACTTGCGGCAAAAATGCTGTCAGTTCCTCTACATACCAGTTGGAGAGCCCAATTGAACGGATTTTCCCTTCTTCAACCGCCCGCTCCATCGCCTTATATGCCTGCACATCGTTGTTCCCGGGATGATGGAGCAGCATCATGTCTATATATTCAATATTCAGCTTTTCGAGTGCTTCGTCGATGGCCGCGTCAGCATTTGCAAATTGGTTTGGATAGAGTTTGGTGATGACAAAAACTTCCTCTCTGGGCACATTTGAATCCCGCACAGCCTGGCCGACGGCCTCTTCATTGCCATAGATATGCGCGGTGTCGATGAGCCTTCCGCCTGCCTCCAGCAGAGCCAGAACCGAATGATAGCATTCCTCGCCGGAAAGGCTGTACGTTCCCAGGCCCATCACCGGCATCTCATAGCCGCTGTTCAGCATGACCGTCCTGTTGTCAAAATCAAAAACAGGAACACAGCCGCCTTTTTCCCCGCCGGTATCCTTGGATGACGCGCTTTTCCCTGCCTCCGCTGCCAAATCCGGCGAGGCATCGCTTTGTTCGGAGGAGGCGTCTGCCAAGCCAAGAACGCATCCAGCCAAACCGCCCATCAGCACAAGTCCAGAAATCAAAATTGTCAGTGCTTTCCGTTTCATGCATCGTT
>DVMG01000275.1 GCA_018715105.1 Candidatus Ventricola intestinavium | reverse complement strand
TAGTTTTTCAAGTTTGCTTGTTTTTCTGGATTCCGGTTTTTCAAGTACTATGGATAAGTATCGCACGATTAGTAGGGTTTGTCAGGGCGCGGGATTATTGAGCGGTTACGGTTGAAGAACTGATCGCTCCGTACGTTCGCTTCTACAACTTTGAGCGCATTAACTTGAAAAACGGCCTCACTCCCGATGAAATCAGGAGTAAGGCCGCGTCATGTCGCGTGATTCTATAACAGGTTCTTTTTTTGTGTCCGTTCAACCGGAAAACAGTCTTGAAAGACGGGAAAGAAGAGATTTTTACTCCTCCTCTTCCTCCTCAAGCTCGTCCACATCGTTCACCGGCGGCTTAAGCCCTTCGATGACAAGGCCGTTTTTCTGCGCATAATCCCACAGCGCAGCATGCACGGCCTGCTCTGCCAGCAGCGAGCAGTGCACCTTCACCGGCGGGAGCCCGCCCAGCGCCTCCATCACCGCCTTGTTGGTGACCTCCAGCGCCTGCTGAACCGTCTTGCCGATGATCATTTCCGTCGCCATCGAGCTGGTGGCAATGGCCGCGCCGCATCCAAATGTCTTAAACTTGGCGTCGCGCACGACCTGCTTGTCGTCAATATCCAGATAGATGCGCATGATATCGCCGCACTTGGCGTTCCCCACCGTGCCCACACCGCTGGCATCCTCAATTTCTCCCACATTGCGCGGGTGCATGAAGTGATCCATCACTTTTTCCGTATACATGGCGTTTCCTCCGTTATGGCAACTCAAATTCGGGTTCACTGCTTTCCAGCGGCAAAATCCTCGTAAAGCGGGGACATGCTGCGCAGCCGCGGAATAATCTGCTTGAGCTGATCCACCACCGCATCCGCATCGGCCAGGGTCGTCTCTTCGCTCAGGGTCAGGCGCAGCGAACCGTGCGCAATTTCGTGCGGCAGACCGATGGCCAGCAGCACATGGGAGGGATCCAGCGAGCCGCTCGTGCAGGCCGAACCGCTGGAAGCGCAGATGCCCGCGGCGTCCAGCAGCATCAGCATGCTCTCCCCTTCGATAAAGCGGAAGCAGAAATTGACATTGCCCGGCAGGCGGTTTGTCCTGTGTCCGTTCAGCCTGGCGTAGGGGATTTCCGCCTCTATGCGGGCGATGAGGTGATCCCTGATCCCGCTTACGCCGGCCATGGAGCGCTCCATGTTCCGCATGGCCTCTTCAGCCGCCGCGCCCATGCCCACAATCCCCGGCACATTGCTTGTGCCGGCACGGCGCTTTTTCTCCTGCGCGCCGCCATCCATAAAGGGCGCCAGCTTGACACCCCTGCGCACATAGAGGATGCCCACGCCCTTGGGGCCGTGGAACTTGTGGGCGCTGGCGGAAAGCAGGTCGATATGCATCCGGTCCACGTCAAGGGGAATATGGCCAAAGGCCTGAACCGCGTCGGTATGGAAGATCACGCCATGGCGGTGGGCAATCTCCCCGATGGCTTCCAGCGGCTCGACAGTGCCGATCTCGTTGTTAGCCGCCATGACAGACACCAGCACCGTATCCGGCCGGATCGCCGCCTCCACCGACTCCGGCGCGACCACGCCGTCCTCATCAACGGGCAGGAGCGTTACCTCCCAGCCGAGTTTTTCAAGCGCCTGCGCGCTGTGCAGCATGGCGTGATGCTCAATGGCGGAAAGAATGAGGTGTCTGCCCTTTTTTTCGTTGGCAAGCGCCACGCCCTTCACCGCCCAGTTGTCGCTCTCCGTCCCGCCGCTGGTGAAGTAGATCTCCGCCGGCCTGGCGCCGATGACCGCCGCCACCTGGGCACGCGCCTTCTCCATCGCTTCCTCGCTCCTGTGAGCAAAGCTGTAAGTGCCCGCCGCGTTGGCATACTGCTCCATCAAATAGGGGCGCATGGCCTCAAACGCCGTTTCGCTCAGCCGCGTCGTGGCGGCATTGTCCATGTAAATCACAGAAAAACAGCCTCTCTTCCCGGTTGTGATCAGTCTTCCGATGAGGAATTTCCTCCGCATCTGTCAGAGGCAGGGGCGGCCGCTTTCCCCCGCGGCCGCCTCTCCCTCCGGCATAAGGTCATACAGCGTCACGCCGTCAATCACATCGTTGATGGCGCTGTATACCTTTTTGAACACGGCATGAGAAGGGCAGACGCCGCTTCGCTGGCATGCTCTGGCGCCCAGAGTCACGCATTCGGCCGGTGCAAGATCGCCTTCCGTTGCCCGCAGGATCATGCCCACGGTGATGTCCCTGGGTTCCCTGGCCAGATGGTAACCGCCCTGCGCGCCGCGCACGCTGCGCAGGAGCGCACTGCGGGCCAGCACGCTGATGATCTGTTCCATGTATTTGCCGGAAATATCCTGCCTTTTGGCGATCTCGCGCACGCTCACGGGAGCATCCCCGTCGTGCTGCGCCACATCCACCATGATGCGCAGGGCATAACGGCCCTTTGTGGAAATCATCATGCGCCTGTCCTCCGTTCTCTCCCTGATTCGGTGACAGTATACCATTTATATCATACTTCGTCAATAGGATTATGGGGATATTTTCTCCTTCTCAGCCCTTTTCATGCATGTGGGTGAGAATCATGCTGCGCACGCCGTCCGCCGCGGCACGCGCGGCGGATGAAATGTCCTGTCCGTGTGCCAGGCCGTCGATCAAAAGCGCGGTGAACCGGTCGCCCGTGCCGTAGTGCTCCCCCTCTACCGCCTCATATGGCAGAAAGAGCGCCTCCCCCGTGGCGCCGTCCACCCCCACGACGGCATGCGTGCCATCCTCCAGCGCCGAGCCGGTGATCAGCACGCTCGATCCGGGCGCCGCAAGAGAGCGGGTCGCGGCCAGCAGCGCATCTCTTGAAAGCACCGGCGCACAGGGAAGGCCGCTCAGCAGGCATGCCTCCGTCATGTTGGGGGTGATGATCTCCGCGCGACGGCATAATTGGCGCATTCCTTCCAGCTGATCCTCCGATACGGAGCGATACATCTTCCCTCCATCCCCCAGGATCGGATCGACGATTACACGCACGCCGCGCGCACGGGCCTGTTCCATCGCGCCGCACAGCGCGCGCGCCTGTGCGCTGCCCGTGATATAGCCGACATACAGCATCCCATAGCCGATGCCCATCTGCTCCCACATGTCAAGCGTATCCAGAAGATATCCCGTCGTCTCAAGCATCCGGTGGCTGCCCAGGCTGAAAATGTTGGAAATCAGCGCTGTGGGCAGGGCCAGCACTTCGTGTCCCAGCGCTTCCAGCTGTGCCGTCAGCATGCGCACCCCTACGCGCCCTTTTCCTGTGATATCCCCCAGCAGGAGGATCGGTTCGGGCCCAGGCGGAAGGATCTTCCCGCCCTTTTTCTCTGTTGTTTTTCCCTTCAAGGCGTGCCGTTTCCTCCTCTTTTCCCTTTTTTCTGAAGCGTCCTTCCCGTTCTTTGCCCCGGTACTTTTTCTTTG
>DVMG01000033.1 GCA_018715105.1 Candidatus Ventricola intestinavium | reverse complement strand
AAAATATTTTTAAATATTTTATTTAAAAATTATAGTGATGCACGTATCTTCTCTCTCCCCGCGGCGGCCAGGCGCACGGCGGCCAAACCGTGCGCCCGACATTGGGGTATAAAGCCTCCCTCGTCTCACTGCACGAGGTTCATTTCATCGCTTGTCAGGTCATAGCCCACAAAGCCTTCCGGCACACCGCCGACAATGATGGACTCGGCCACCAGCATATTGGCTGTGACATTTGTCGTCTTCGCGCCGGTGGGGATGACGATGCGGATGTTTGCCGAAACCTGCAGGTAGACCTTGTGGCGCGTCTGGTTGATGCCGCAGGCCTCAAACTCCGTCTCAAAATCCGTGCTCACCGAGCCGATGGGCACGATGGATACCGGGATGATGGGACCGCTGCCGGCCAGCAGGGTGATTCCCAGCGCCGCGCCAAGGGGCACGCCCACCTGCTCGCTGCTCATGCTCTCCAGCATGCGAAGCGCGGCATCCCCCGCTTTGTCCGCCAGCATGTTCATCTGCACCGTGTTCGCCGAAAGCAGCGCCACCTGCCCATTCTCATCCATGCGCACATTCATCAGATCGTCGTAGCCAATGCCGTTCCCCAGCGCTTGGCCAAGCGCCGCGTTGAGCACCTGAGAGGCCATGGCAGCTGAGCGTGCCTCCGCCAGGGACAGGACGAGGGGCTTGAAATTGTGATCAATCAGCAGCAGCACGGCCGCAAGCAGCAGCACGGCCAGAATCAGCCGCCTGAAAAGACGCCGCCGACGCACACGTCCGGAGTATTTTTTGATCTGAGCGGCATTCATGCAATCCCTCCCGGAAAGGTATATGCACCCGGCAGCCCGCTTAACCCGTGGACAGGTTCATTTTACCGCCCGCAAACCCTGTCAAGTTTTGCTTTTTTGATGCGAAAAGACGAAATGTATGCTATAATGGAAGACAATCCGTGAGAGGCGGTGTTTTTCCGCCTCCCCTCATCCCTTGCGTAAGGAGGAACATCATGCCCAAACGCACCGGCGAGGATCGCCGCAAATCGTCACCCAAGAAGAACGCCCCGCTTGCTCCCCTCGACGACGAGGCCCCGGCGGAGACGAATTTGGATAAAACGCTGCTGAACATGCCCGCGGCGCAGCAGGAGCGCCCATCGCACATGCCCCCGCCCGGCCATGGAACCCGGGCACCGAAACGGAAAATGCACCCGCGTCCGCGCTCCATCTTCAAGCCGCGCACGAAAAACCGGAATTTTCTGCTCAGTGTTGCGGCAAGCACCATCCGGCTGACCGTGCTCCTGGCGCTGTGTGCGTCGCTGGCGGTGGTGGGCGCCGTTGTGGGCATTGCAAAGGCTTTTGTGGATACCGCGCCCACACTCGATCTGGCCGCGCTGGACTCGCAGGACAAAACGTCCTTCATCTATGACAGCAACGGCAATCTCATCACCGATTACAAGGGAACGGAAGACCGCATCATGGTCTCCATCGATGAAATTCCGGAAATGCTGCGCAACGCGTTCATCGCCGTGGAAGACGCCCGCTTCTACCAGCATAACGGGGTGGATGTCAAGCGCATCGTCGGCGCGCTGATCACCAACATCACCACCGGTTCCCTGCAGGGCGGTTCCACCATCACCCAGCAGCTCATCAAGCAGACCGTGCTCTCCAGCGAATCCTCCTACAAGCGAAAGCTCCAGGAGGCCTATCTTGCCATGGAGCTGGAGACGCGCTACACCAAGGATCAGATTCTTGAAAGCTATCTGAACACCATCTTCCTGGGCGGCAGCTACTACGGCGTGCGCGTGGCGGCCTATGGTTACTTCGGCAAGGAGCTTGATCAGCTGACCCTGCGCGAATGCGCCATGCTCGCCGGCCTGACCCGCAGCCCCAACTATTACAATCCGCGCAGCAATTTCTACACCCGCAACACGGAGGGCAGCAATACGCCCGACATCACCAATAACCGGACCGACTATGTGCTGCGCCAGATGCGTGAAAACGGCATGATCTCCACCCAGGAGTACGAAGCCGCGCTCGACCGCAGCACCGCGACGGTGCTTGAAACCTCTCCCGCCTCTACGGATATGTACGACTATCCGCATTATGTCGAATACGCCATCAGCGATGTGGTGGACACATTCCTTGACCTGAACGGCCTGGAGGACACTTCCGCCAACCGCTATGCCATGGAAAACAAACTGCGCACGGGCGGATACAGCGTCTATCTGTGCCTGGATACGGAAATCCAGCAGATCGTCGAGGATACGCTGGCCACCTGGGAGGATTATCCCCGCCTGCGCGATCCCTCCGACAAGGTGTACCAGTCCCGCAATTCGGACGGCACCTATACCGAAATCGAGCAGCCTCAGGCCGCGGCATGTGTGTTTGATTACCGCACGGGTGAGCTCAAGGCCATCGTCGGCGGGCGCTACAAGCCCACTGCGCGCAAGACGCTCAACCGGGCCAGCGACATGAACATGCCCGTGGGTTCTTCCATCAAGCCTTTGTCCGTTTATGCCCCGGCCATTGACCTGGGCGCCTCTCCGGCTTCCATCACCTACAACATGCCTGTTCCCATCTCCGGCTGGAAGGATTCAAACGGCAACGACTCCTGGCCGCAGAATTACGGCGGCGGCGGATACGCCGGCCCGCAGAGTTTCCGAGCGGCGCTGCGCAATTCCTACAACACCGCCACGGCGCAGGTTCTGATGACCTATGTGGGCGTATCCCGTTCGGTGGAATACCTCCATCTGATGGGCATTGAGGATTCGAATATCAACGCGGATCCCTTTGGCCTGGCCCTGGGTTCCTCCGGCATCACACCGGTACAGCTGGCCGTTGCCTTCGGCACCATCGCCAACAAGGGCGTCTATCAGCAGCCCCTTTCCTTCTCGCGGATCCTGGACAGCAACGGGAACGTCGTGGTGGATATGCATCAGCAGCAGGACCGTCACCAGGTTTTCAAGCCCTCTACGGCCTATCTGGTGGTGGATATGCTCAAGGAAGCCGTGCAAAGCGGCACCGGCACCCGGGCAAAAATCTCTTCGCAGGTCGTCGCGGGCAAGACCGGCACCAACTCCGATAACAAGGGCGTCACGTTTGCCGGAATGACGGGCTGGTATTCCGCCTCTGTTTGGATTGGCCATGATAATTACAAGGCGCTCAGCTCCAAGGCCACGGGCGGCAATGCCGCAGCGCCGCTGTGGCAGTCCTTCATGGAGAAGATCCACAAGGCAAAAAACCTTGAATCCCGTGAGATTATCGACGGCACGCCGGAGGATTACGGCCTGGTGCGCGTGACCACATGCGGCGTAAGCGGTCAGCTGGCCACGGACGCCTGCTATAACGATGTAAAGGGCTATAAGACGATCACGGATTATTGGTATGAGGGCAGCGTGCCCACATCCTATTGCAGCATGCACAAGTCCGTTTCCATCTGCACGGACACGGGCCTGCTGGCCACGGAATACTGCCCCGCTTCCTCGGTGGAGACGCGCGGCATTGTGCTGATTCCCCGGGGGCATCCGCTCTACAACTACATCGACAGCTATGGCAGCACCATCCGCCAGTATCTGGGTGAATTTGCCACGCTCAAGAGCACATCGGACATCGCGAACCATATCTGCCAGATTCACGATGCCTATACCGCCACGCAGCCGCCTTCCGAGCTTGAATCCATTGTAAACGACGCCTATAACCTGACGCTCACCGCTTATCAGCTCGTCGGCTCTTCGCAAAGCATTTCCAACGACACGCGCAGGCAGATCAACACCGCCATCAGCACGGTGCAGACGCTTCTTTCCCTCTCTCCGATTGACTATACCTCCCTGCAGAGCGCGGCGGACAATCTGCGTTCGCAGCTGCAGGCAGCCGGGCTGATGTAACAGAGTTTCACATCTCCGCGGGGCTGTCCCTTTGAGGCCGCCGAATCGAAACAAAGCAAACAGGCATCCGGAAAAAACGAGCCGCTTTTCCCTCTCTTCTTCGGGAAAAGCGGCTCGTTTTTCGCAATCCTAAAACGGGAGACTATGCCCGGCGCCGCCAGGCATTCCATTTCTTTTGAAGCGCCCGTGAAACCGGCCGCTCAAAGCCGTATGTCAGCGCTGCGGCAAGCAGAAAGGCCAGCGCAAAGCAAACAAACGTATATTGTTTCTGCCAAACCAGATCGCCGGCATAATTGGGCGTCTCATATTCACTGGGCACAAGACGTGCCTGCAGAATCCAGACGGCCAGAGACTGGTGCCAGATGTAAAACTGCATGGATACGCCGGATACAAAGCGCGTTACAGGATTGGAAAGCAGCCTGCGCAGAACCCAGCCCGCATTTGCGCTCAAAACCAGCAGCGCGCCGCCGAGCAGGCCCATGGCAAGGCGCCTGTTCATCTGACCCAGGCGAATCTCCTCCGTGGTCGCGCAGGTCGCCTGGCTGCGCGCCACTTCCATCAGCGCCCATACAGCCAGCAGCGCGCCAATCGTGCACAGCACGCGCGAGACAGCGCTGTGCCGCCGGGCAGCCAGATGAACATGCACGGCCGCCGCGGCCATGCCGCAGGCGAACACGTCCAGATAAGCGGGAAGCTGGTTGAAATACATGCCCACATCCGCAAAATGTGCGCCCACAAACCCCCGGAAAGCCAGCGAAATTCCCACCATTCCCGCAAATGTCAGAGCGGGCATACGCAAAAACGCCCGTGCCAGCAACGGGAAAAGCAGATAAAACTGCATCTCCACGGCAAGCGTCCACAGTGCGCCGCCCAGGTTTGTGGCATAGTAGGTATTGAAAAAGAACATATGGGTATACGTCAGGTGGGCCAGCAGATCCTGGGCCAGGTGCCGGCCGGAATGATAGGCCCCGGTTGCCAGGGCGAGAGCCAGCATCCAAAACACGGCCAGCAGATAGGAAGGATGGATGCGGATCAGCCGGCGGGCATAAAAATCCAGCGCATTCGGCTCCGTCCCGCCCTCCCTGCGCAGCCGGGCCCACGGCAGATACAGACAAAACCCGCTCACCAGAATCAGGATATCTACAAAGATGTATCCCGAACGAACAAACGGATCCAGGCTGATGCTGCGCCCAAAAAGGCGCAGCTCCGGGTATAGCCAGGACTGCTGCCAGATGTGAAACCAGCCCACCATCAGCACGGCTATGGCACGAATGCCGTCACACGTGTCCACATGGCGCACATCCGGGGTGCTCTTCGCATCGGCAAGCCAGGCTTTGATTGGGTTCATAGGCGTGCTCCTCATTGGATGACGACGTCGATATCGCTGCCCGTGTCCTCAGGCTCATCGCCCGTAAGGCTGACCACCAGCTTATGGGGCAGGCAAACGATTGTCTTAGCGGCATTTTTCATTTTTCCCTGGCGGATACACAAGCCGTCCCGGCAGTTGGCCTCCTTCATATACACCGCGCCATCCTCAACGGCAATGATGTTGACGGAGCCATCTTCCTGGCGGATCTCATAGCTGTCCTCCACGGCCATGGGCCGGCGCAGCACCTCTTGCCCATCCACCGTGACCACCACCGTGGAGGCGGAGGCGCCGCCGGATATCTGGGAGATGCCGTAGAGCAGCAGCGCTGCGGCCAGCGCCAGCACAATGATGAGAATATCCTTCTTCTTCATTCGGTTTGCCCTTCCCCATCACGGTTCATCAGGCGTCTGAGCAGGCTCTTCCTCCGCCGCGCTCTGATCGGTATCCTCGGGCGTGCCCGCCGCCTCTTCGGGGACCTCCCCCACATAGCTCAGGCGCACCGTGCCGCCGGAATCAAGGTTGCGCAGGGTCAGCGAACCATTGCGTATGCTGATGATGGAGTATCCCGCGTCTGTGGGATAGGGTTGGCTGCCGATGGTAATCTCATACCCGCTTCCGCCAAAGTATCCTTCTTCTCCGGCGATGGAGCATGTTCCATCCCGGCGGAAGATGTATTCCCGGCCCCGCGTGTCCTCCCAGACACCAACAATCTGATAGACATAGGCATCCATCCGGTTTTGAGCGACGGTGTTCTCCGGGATACGCTCCAGCACAGTCAGCGCGTCAAACGGGCGTCCTATGCTGCTCAGCTCCTGCGCCCGGTTCAGGCATGCCTCTTCATACATCTGCCGGATATCCGCATAGCGTTCAGGCAGTTCCTCCTGCCAGTAGGGCTCCAGCGTCTCCATAACGCTGGCATAGTCTCCCACATCCATGTCCATGCGCGCGCTGTTGTAGGCGCTGCTCAGCCAGGTATCTTCACACTGTGCGGCGCGCAGTCCGGCGTCTCCATAGCTTCCCAGGGCCTCAAAAGCCGCCGCGGCCTGCGCGTATTCCCCTGCTTCATAGAGCGCATCCGCAGCCGCATAGCGTGCGCGCTGCACACCGTCCTCCGCATCCAGGTAAGCGCCGCATGCCTCGTAAAGCGCGGCGGCCTCCTCAAAGCGTTCCTCTTCCATGCGCACGCCAGCCAGCGCATAGCGGCAGCGCCGCGCCTGCTCCTGCGCATCCTGATATTCTCCCAGCGCGTTAAACTGCTCAATGGCCGATTCGTAATCTTCCGACTCCATCGCCTGTTCCGCCAGCATATAGCGGCATCTATCGGCCTGCTCCTGCGCATCCCGGTATTCTCCCAGCCCTTCAAAGCGATCCAGCGCGGCCTGAGGCGAGGTCTCCATTTCCTGAACGGCAAGCGTATACTCCAGTTCACGGGCGCGTTCCGAAGCATCCTCATACTCGCCCAGGGATGCATATTCCACCGCCGCCGCTTCCATCTGGCCCTCTGCCTCCAGCTCCTGCGCATAGGCATACACCGCGCGGTTGAATGCGTCGGCAACCTCCTGCGTGCGCTCAAGGCGTTCGAGCCAGCCAATGGCTTCCTGATAGCGGCCCTCCTCAAGCGCTGCGGAAGCGAGCGTAAACGCGGCATCGGCAAAGCGCTCCGGGGCGTCTTCATAATCCTCTGCGAGAGAAAGCTGCT